>JBGCFH010000356.1:0-25195 GCA_045106825.1 Saprospiraceae bacterium
AAAATTGTCAAACAACCAAAAAAATAATTTTGTTAATGAAAAATCTGCGTGAATCTGCGAAATCTGCGTGAGATGATTGTTTTGCAAGGCAAAACGTAATATTTTCATTTTTAAGTTTAATATCAGCGAAACATGAATAAACCATGTCTGTTTTTGAAACCAATATGGTTTAAAGTCGTTTTGAAGTCACCAAAAAATCAAAAAGGACGAATTTAATCTTATGTAAGGTGACGAAAACCAACAATTTTTATATCTTGCCAGTATATTCTTTCTATAAAATTTTCTCACCTTTGTAATTTTAACGTTCAAATGTTACTCAAATTGGGTTTTATCATTAACTTGTGCTAAAACCTTTTAAAATAAGTAGTTAATTTTTGGTTTATTAAAATTACGATATTTACTTTTTTACAATAAAAAAGATGAATTCGTATTAATTACGTTTAATAAATCATTATTGTAAAACCAAATCATATTTTTTAAAATAAAAAATAGCTTGAGCATGAAGCTGAAACACTTACTCTCTTTAGTATTTTTTCTATTTTCTATAGGCATGATAAATGCCCAAGATATTCACTTTTCGCAATATGACTTGTCACCAATGACATTAAATCCTGCGAATGCTGGTGCATTCAAAGGAACGGTTCGTATTGGTGGTGTTTATCGTGATCAATGGGGATCGGTACTACAAGGAAATCAATTTCGCACACCATCTTTATACGTTGACGCTCCGATTATTCGTGGGTTCCGTAAAAAAGATTGGGTTGGAGTCGCTGTAAACTTCGTAAACGATCAATCGGGAGCTTACAACTATCAACAAACAAATATTGGAGCAGCTTTAGCATATCATATTGCTTTAGATCCAATGCGTAAAAACATTTTGACAATCGGTGGTCAATATAGCCAAAATCAACGTCGTGCTGACGGAACTGCATTAGACTGGGGCGATCAGTTTAATTCTGCAACAGGTGCTTTTGATCTTCCTGGAAATCCGGCTAACATATTAGATAATGTGTCTTACAATGACTTGGCGGCTGGTATTACGTTCCGTTCTCGTCCGAGAGCAGGATTGACTTGGAATCTTGGAGCGAGTATGTTCCATATTTTAGAACCGGAAAACTCAGGATTATCTACAACAACGTCAGTTGTTCCTCAAAAAATCGTAGCGAATGCAGGTGCGACATTTGATTTAAATCAAAATTGGCAATTAACACCACAAGCTTTTTTCGCAACACAAGCTGGAACAAACGAAATCATTATTCAAACAATTGCAGGTTACAAACTTGGTACAAATGGCTTTATCTTAAATATGGGAGCTGGTTACCGTGTAAATGATGCGGCAATGGTTTTAGCAGGTTTAGAATTTAAAAACCTAAGAGTAGGTATCGCTTATGATTTAAATGTTTCTCCTTTGAGAACATATAGTAATTATCAAGGTGGCTTCGAAGTCGGTGTTGCATACATCGTTCGCATACCAAAAAATCCTACTATTCCACCAGTAATTTTCAATTCACGTTTCTAATTTTTTTGATAACAATTATAAGTATCGGATACTTCAAAAGTATCCGATACTTTGAGTATAAATATATATAATGAAAAAATTAAGTTTCCTATTTTTGTTAATGGCTGTTTTTGGCTTTCAACAGTTAGTTGCTCAACCAATGTCTATCGACAAGTTAGCAGCAGCTGAAAAGGAATTAGCAAATAAAGAATATTATACAGCTTTAGAATGGTATCTGGATGCTTATGAAGATGGCGAAGATAACATTCAAGACAATGTTGAGGTAATCAACAACATTGCAACGCTTTATAGTCAGTTGAGAAACTATCGTAAAGCAGCAAGTTGGTACAAAAAATTAATCAACAAGGATAAAAATAATAAATATCCAAATGCAAAGTATCATTTAGGATATGCTCTAAAAATTGATGGTAAATATACTGAAGCTTTAGAAGCCTTAAATGATTTTATGGCGAACTCTGGTGATGCAGGTATGAAAGAAAGGGCTAAAATAGAAATCGCTGGTGTAAAATTAGCTCAATCTTTACCAGCTGCTGATCCTGAAATTATTGTTGAAAATAAAACAACTCGTAATTTTAGTACAGCTTATACAGAATGGTCTCCATTGTATGCATCTGAAACTGAAATGTACTATTCTACGATGAACTCTGATAAAGTTGTTTATAGAAAAGGTGATTATCACCAAAAAATCTATAAGTCTACAAAGACAGGTGATGATTGGAGTGCCGGTACTGTTTTGGCAGAAACAGTCAATAAAAAAGGTGTTCATAATGGTACAGTAACAATATCTGCGGATGGAAATTATATGTATTTCAGTCGTGCTGCAAAAACAGGAGAAGAGCTAACATCTTCAAAAATTTATGTAGCTGAGAAATCAGGTGGATCTTGGAGCGAAGCAAAAGAGGTAGAAGGTTTGAATGATGCTGCTTACTTAACAACTCAACCTTCTTTTGGTAAAGTAAATGGTAAAAATGCTTTATTCTTTACATCAGATATGCCAGGTGGAAAAGGTGGTTATGATATTTATGTTGCGATTTTAAAATCTCCAACGTCCGTTGAACCTCCAATAAACTTAGGTGACGATGTTAACACACCGCTTAATGACCAAACACCTTTTTATAAAGATGATCAATTATATTTTGCGTCAAATGGACATCCTAATTTGGGTGGTTATGACATCTTTGTCGCTGATCAAAATGGTGTAAAATGGGATAATGTTGAAAACTTAGGAAAAAGTGTTAATTCAGAATATGATGAATTATACTTCGTATTAGACCAAGAAGGTTATCATGGTTTTATGGTTTCAAATAGAAAAGGAACAAAAACTATTGAGAAAACATCAACATTTGATAAAGAAGATTCATGGAGAACTTCTGGTGATGATATTTGGACAGTAACATTTCCAAAACCAGTTTTTGCTAACTTAGATGTACGTGTTTTCAATCAAGATGATAAGCCAGTAAAAGGTGTAACTATCGAATTGAGAGAAAAAGGTGCTGCAAATGGTCAAGTAAAAACAAATCCTCGTGGAAACAAATTTGAATTTCCATTGGATTTAGATAAAGAATATGAAGTGATTGCAACTCGTGATTGTTATGATGGTAGTAAAGAGGTAATTTCTACTATGAACGTTACTGATTCTAAAACGTTTGTTACAGAATTTACATTGAATGAAGATGCACCAAAAATTACTTCTCGTCGTATTAAAAAACAAATTAAGAGTGAAAGTGGTAAACCAATTGTTTTAAGTGGTTTAAACTTCGATTTAGCAAAATGGAACATTCGTCCTGATGCAGAACCTGCTTTAATTCAGGTCTTAAACTTGATGAATAAGTATCCAGCAATGATAATTGAGTTATCATCACATACGGATTCACGAGGTTCAAAACCTGCAAATGAGCGTTTATCCGAACGTCGTGCTACATCATCGAAAGAATGGTTAGTGACAAGAGGAATTGCAGCAGACAGAATTGTAGCAAAAGGTTATGGAGAAACTCAATTATTAAACGAATGTGCGGACGGTGTTACTTGTGACGAAGCATCACATGAGATGAATCGTCGTACAGAATTTAAGATTACTTCTGGACCAACTGAAATTGTTATCGAATCATTTAAAGATGAATACGAAACGGTTTATGATACAACTTACTGTGCAGGTTTGAAAGGTGCAACAGGTTCTACTATTGACATCAATGGTTTAAACACAACAGAATTGGTGTTTGAAAAAGAAGCACACGATTTTGGTAATGTGAAGAAAGGCGAAACTGTTGAGCATACTTTCAAATTTACGAATATCGGAAAAGAGAAGTTAGTGGTAGAATTTGCAAGCGGTTCTTGTGGTTGTACAGTTCCTGATTATCCAAAAAATGCGATTGCACCTGGAGAAACGGGCGAAATAAAAGTGGTTTATACAGCGAAAGAAGATAAAGAAATCGGTTTAGAAGATCAGCAAGAAGTAACTATCATTGCGAATACTGAACCTCCAGTTTCTTTAGTAACAATTACAGCTAAAATCGTAGAGTAAGATTTTTAAATATAAGGTATGAAGTATTTCATACGTATTTGTAAAAAGCTATTTCGAGTATTCGGAATAGCTTTTTGTTTTAATCGTTCACAGTTAACAATTCACAATTCAATAACGCCATTCATCGAAGAACTTACCGAATATCTTAGCCAAATTATAAGCATCGTCAATACCTCGATGATGTGTACCTTCAAACTCAAAACCTTCCACTTTTACTGCTTTCTTCAGACCAAAAGGTTTATTTAAACCTCGAATCTGTTGATATTGGGCTTTTAGATTAATATGTTCTTCTGCCCAATCTGAATAGATATCGTGAAACTCACAATCTTTGATGAGTTGTGTTTTGTCATAATTTCCCCAAGAACAAAGCAAATATTCCTCGTCATCAATACCAATCCAATCCTGAAATTCTTCTACAACGGTATAGAATTTCGCAGCACGATTGACATCAACTTGTGTAATACTTGTCAATTGAATACAAAAAGGCGATAAAAATGGATGCACAACAGGTTTAACAAAACGACAAAAAGTATCTTCGATTTCTGCATATTCGTTGAGTTTTATAGCTCCAATTTCAATAATCTCAGCTTGTCGATTTCCTCTATTTTCCCAGCAAGTTGCTTCTAAGTCGTAAACAATGAAATTCATGGTTGTAGTTGAAGTAGTTTGTTAGTTTGAGTAGTTTTTGTAGATTTGTAGTAAGAGTTTTTGTACATTACAAAACTACTTAAACTACTCAAACTATAAAACAACTTAAACTATAAATATGAAATTCGGAGCATCTTTTCTATTACATGCAGGATTAGGATTTGTTTTAACCATGTTTTTCCCTTGGTGGTCAGTTGTGATATTGGCGTTTATCATTGGTTTTCTGTTGAAAGTTGAAGGCTGGCAAGCATTTTTGGCAGGATTTGTAGGAATGATGGGACTTTGGATGGGTTATGCGACATTTATGGATTACCAGAATGGAGCAATTTTATCTGAAAAAGTAGCTCAATTATTTCAATTGTCTCAATCGAATTACTTGATTTATATCACAGGATTTATTGGTGGTTTATTAGGTGGAATGGGAGCGTTGACTGGTCGTTACTTTAGAGATGTAATTATGCCTGAAAAAGGGCGTTACGGTACACGAAGACGTCGTAGCCGTTATAGTTTAAAAATAGCAGAAGAATAAGTATTTTTTTAATATTTTGATTGTTATTCGACATTCGACACAAAGCCGAATGTCGAATGAAAAATTCTTCTATACAATAGCTTTCGTTAACGTTTCTTTCTCAATATTTAATTTTTGAAAAGCACTTTTTAAATCATTAATCAAATCTTCTACATCTTCAATACCAACACTTAATCGAATCATGGAATCGGTCAATCCAACTTTCAAACGTTCTTCTTTTGGAATTGAGCCGTGAGTCATCGAAGCAGGATGTCCAATTAAGGACTCAACGCCACCTAAAGATTCCGCTAAGGAAAAATAGTGCGTATTTGCCAGAATTTTTGTTGCATCTTCAAAATTATCACCTTTTATATCAAACGAAACCATTCCACCGAAATCACGCATTTGCTTTTTTGCAATGTCATGATTTGGATGAGATTCAAAACCAGGATAGCGAACTTGATTAACTTCGGGTTGTTGTCGTAAGAAGTCGGCAATTGCACGAGCATTCTCACAAGCACGTTGTACACGCAAGTGTAAGGTCTTAATTCCACGCAAAATCAAGAAACAATCTTGTGGTCCAGGAATTGCTCCTGAAGCATTTTGAATAAATTTTAACCTTTTGTACAATTCCTCGTTCTTACTAACAACTGCACCTAAAATCGTATCAGAATGCCCACCTAAATACTTTGTCGCTGAGTGTAAAACCAAATCAGCACCTAAGTCTAACGGTTGTTGTAAATAAGGCGAAGCAAATGTATTATCTACACAAGTAATTATATTATGTTTTTTAACAATATTACAAATTGCCTCAATATCGACAATGTTTAACATCGGATTTGTAGGGGTTTCTATCCAAATTAATTTCGTTTCAGGACGAATTTCTTTTTCAAAATCCACCAAATTATTCATATCTACAAAACGAGATTTGATGCCGAAAGGCTCATAAATTCTACGCATCAAACGATAAGAACCACCATATAAATCATTAATAGATAAAATTTCATCACCTGTTTTAAAAAGTTTAATCACAGCATCTAAAGCCGCCAAACCGCTACCGAAAGCAACTGCTCCAAATCCGTTTTCTAAAGCTGCTAAATTTTCCTCTAAAGCCTGACGAGTTGGATTTTGGGTTCGAGCATATTCAAATCCTTTATGAACACCTGGTGCATCTTGCACATAAGTTGATGTCTGAAAAATCGGTGTCATAATCGCACCTGTACTCGGATCAGGTTGAATACCTGCATGAATTACTTTTGTATTAAATTTCATTTTTTAGTTTAAGTAGTTTAAGTAGTTTAAGTAGTTGTGTAGTTTAGTAGTTGTGATAACACGTATGAACTACTTAACTAACAACTACTAAAACAACTTAAACTAAGAATAACATTTGCAAAAAACCTGCAAATAATCCTAAAATAGCTCCGACCAAAATTAGTTTTAATTCATCTTCTTCAAAAACAGGATGTAGAAAACCTTCAAATTCGCTTGAAGTTAGGTTCGACATTTTATCATTCAAAGTATTTTCCATATCTATTGCTTCATCCATATAATCAAAACTTTGATGAATGGCTTTAGGCAAAAAATCGAGGTAAATGGTTGATAATTCGTGTTTTATCATCGTATAGGATTGTCGTCCTGTAAGTAATTGTACGATAGAACGGAATGAACCAGCGGTATTATCTACCGCTTTCTCTACGTTTTTTCGAATGATAGAATGAAGCAAGTTTTGATTTTTTCCATTAAAAATCGCTTCAAATATATTTTTAGTTGTTAATATTTTTTTGCTAACGATTTCTGCATAAGTTGCAGCAACCGCTTTTTGTCGTTTCAAAAATAAACCTTGAATCGTAATAAAACCTAATTTAATAGGATTTGTTGGTTTGAAAATAAGTTTTAATGCTAACCAATTTGTTAAATAACCAACAGCCAAACCTCCGATAGGTAAAATTATCCATGAAAATTGAAAATCCTGAATATAATACCATAATACCATTTGTATTAAACCAAATAAAAACCCAAAATATAAACCTGAACGTTCTAAAAACTTAAATTCCTTTTCGCCACAACTCAAAAAGATTTCATTTAGTAAGGCTTTATCTTGTTCTAATTGTTGAATAATCATTGATTTTACATCAAAAATCTCCTCAATATGCTCTTGTATATCTTTGATTGTTGCTTCAATTGTATGCGGAATTTCTTTTTTTGCATCTTTAAAAAAATGCTTTTTGATATCGTTAGGAAGAAAAAACCAAGGTAAAGGCATTTTTTCATTAAGTGCTTTGTCCATTGATTCTATCGAAATCGGTTCAAGAGAAGGATACAACTGTTCTGTAATGATTTCGGGTTTGATTTTAGCAAAGATTTCGTTGAGGTCAATCAATTTTCCGACCATTAAATCCACAGATATTCCTGCCATTTTTCCTGCACGAGAAGGAATAATGCCTTGCCAATAAGCAATCGTAAAACCTGTTCGTTCTAATGGATAAAAAGTCATCCAAATCGCTAATTTATTTGTTAACCAACCAATCAAAGCTGCCGAAAATGGAATAATCGCCAAGCCTAACCAATCCGTGTAGGCTTCAAAAAAACGATATACAGCATTTGCAGCGAGTTCCATTATTAATGATTTTACGATTTAATTTGATTCATTACAAAGTGAGTTCTTTGGCATAAACACAATTTGGAAATATTTTAATATAAATCAAAGTTTCAATAGTTTTAAATTAAGAATTATACTATTTATTATTCACAAATAATTTATTGTAAATATTGCTAATACTTGTATTTTGTTTTTATATGACATTTTTTAATGTCACAATAATTGTTTTCCATTTTTAATTCCAAAATTAGACTTTTTGGGAATTTATATAAGTTATTATTTTTTATATGTAATACTTATGATTAAATATAATTATTTTTAATTAATTGATTATCAGTTTTTTATAAATATTTTTTTGTTTTAAATAAATAAAATTGAGTGTGGTTTTATTTTTTGGCATCTAACTTGCCTATTGATAAGTAACCATGTATTTATTATAAAAATAAAAAAAAATCACCATGAAAATATTTACTACTTTATTATTATCATTATTTTGTACTGTTATTACATTTGCTCAAACAAGTCCTTTTTCTGAAAATGAGATTGATATGACACAATCAGTTGCTAAAGGTACGGCAGTTATCGGAGCATTTGGGGAAGTTGTGAAGGTTGAGTCTTTAATGAAAGAAAGCAGTATCAATGGAGGAATTTACAAAAGACCGACTTATTTTAGCGAAGATTTTACTGGATATACGATTCAATTAACAACATCAATGGAACGTTTGGCAGACGACAATGCTTTATTTGGGGAGTTTGGTGATTTAATGATTGAAGAAAATACGAATCCAAAATATTGTTATATGATGGGAGATTTTAGAACAAAAGATGGTGCTGAAAAATTCTTAGAAACAGTAATTTTGTACCGTTACCCTGAAGCTAAAGTACTTCGTTACAAAAAAGGAAAGCGTAAGAAATTAAAATAATATTAATCTTTAGACAAACTCTAAGTAAAAGCAATGCTAATTCGTTTGGCATTGCTTTTTTTATTGACAATAAATTGGTTAAGAAATAAGATGTTGAGTCAGAAATGCTTATTTGTAAGTAGTCGGACAGAATTATTTAGATTTATCAATCATAATTTTTGACACCAGTGTAAGTTCCTGCGGTGTCATTTAAATAACCCCAGCCTTTTCGTTGATGACGTGCATCAGAGAAGAAAAAACCAAAACTAACCATTGCAGTTCCTATTAATATAACGCCAATAATTGGTGTGTAAAATATAATTCCTAATGTAATTCCTATCACTGCAATAATACCGATAATCCATTTTTTAGTTTTCATAATAGATTGATTTTTAGTAATTTAATAGTTAATACGGTTTTGTGATTCATACCTACTTTCAGGACGATTTTTGTCATTTGAAAAATAAAAACCCATTTTGGCAAATCCTATTCCTATCCAAATAGCAAGAATAAATGGGTTAAAAAGTGAGATGCTTAAACCGATTACGAAACCCCAAATTACTATCCTTAAATATGACTTTTTTCCCTTTTGAGTTGGTCTGTTTTTCATGATTTATTATTTTATTTTTTGAACACAATCATAAGTTGTTAAAAAAATTAACTAAAAGTTATTTTTATAGACAAAATATAGTAATACTTCTATGAATGATAGTTTTACTATTTATTATTTGTTTTCAATAATATATTTATAGTGATGTAGGTTTCTAATTAAGTTTTGAAATTTAGTATCTTCGCAGCCGATTTTTAATTGTTTAGAAATCGAGTCATGGAAAAGTAATTTGTAAAAAATTAAAATTGAAAAATATTATGAGACAAAATATAGTTGCAGGAAACTGGAAAATGAATAAAACTTTTAGTGAAGGTTTAGACTTAGCAAAAGGAATTATTGAGAAAACTGGAGGAAATGGTAAGCAAGTGATTTTGTGTACACCTTTTATTCATTTGCAAGCTGTTGCTGCATTAGCAAAAGATGTAGATAATATCGCTGTTGCTGCTCAAAACTGTTATACAAAAGAAAGTGGAGCTTACACTGGCGAAACTTCTGTGTCGATGTTGTCATCAATCGGTGTTGAGTATGTTGTGATTGGTCACTCTGAGCGTAGAGCTTATTTTGGCGAAAGCCATGCATTTTTGGCTGAGAAAGTTGATGCGATTTTAGCAGGTGGATTGAAGCCGATTTTTTGTTGTGGTGAGCCTTTAGAAATTCGTGAAGCGGGTACTTATGTAGAGTTTGTCGCAACACAATTGAAAGAAAGTTTATTTCACTTATCAGCGGAAGATTTTGGAAAAGTAGTCGTTGCTTACGAACCGATTTGGGCAATTGGAACTGGTGTAACCGCTTCTCCTGAACAAGCTCAAGCAACTCAAAAAGCATTACGTGCTGTTATTGCTGCTCAATATGGTGAAACGGTTGCAGAGAATACAACGATTTTGTATGGTGGAAGTGTAAAGCCAAAAAATGCAAATGAATTATTTGGTTGTCCAGATGTTGATGGTGGCTTAGTTGGTGGAGCGTCTTTGACGGTTGAAAATTTTGTTCCGATTATTGAAGCTATTTAAAAGTAGTTTAAGTAGTTTAAGTAGTTTAAGTAGTTTAAGTAGTTATGTAGTTTTAGTAGTTTCAGTAGTTGTGGTTCGTAGAAACTACTAAAACTACTGAAACTACCTAAACTACTAAAACTAAAAAAATGCTCTATCATAATTATAAAATCACGGCTTTGCCTGAAATGGCTGAAATTATTATGGCTTTTTTAGGGCAATTGGGTTTTGATACTTTTGAAACGACCGAAGAAGGCGTTGATGCTTATATTTCAGAACGTGAGCATACGGAAACGGTTCAAGATGAAGTTAAGCGTTTGAAATCGCAATTTAGTTTTGATTATGTTATTGAACAAATTGCGGAACAGAACTGGAATGCTCAATGGGAAGCAAATTTTAAACCTGTTGTCGTTCGAGATTTTTGTGCAGTTCGAGCGTCTTTTCACGATCCGATTCCGAATGTAGAATTCGAGTTGGTAATTAATCCAAAAATGGCTTTTGGTACTGGTCATCATGAAACGACTTTTATGGTGGTGGACGTGATGCAAGGCTTGAACTTTGAACGTAAACGAGTATTTGATTACGGTTGC
The DNA here is from genome assembly GCA_045106825.1 of Saprospiraceae bacterium. GTDB lineage: Bacteria > Bacteroidota > Bacteroidia > Chitinophagales > Saprospiraceae > CAWVWD01. Next base: position 10,887 of record JBGCFH010000356.1, read on the forward strand.
GGAACTGGGATTTTGGCGATTTTAGCATCGAAATTAGGAGCAGATATGATTGATGCAGTTGATATAGAAAACGAATCGTATTTGAACACGATTGAGAATGCTGAAATTAATGATGTTCATAATATCAATGCTTTTGAAGGTACGATTGAGGTGATTGATGGAAATGATTATGATGTGATTTTAGCAAATATTAATCGTAATGTTATCTTAGCAACGTTGCCGGAATTGAGGTCTAAATTGGCTACCGAGGTTTCCCCGAGATTTCGGGACGCAGCGGGACAAGCGAAAGCTGGAAAATTAATTATATCTGGTTTTTTGAAGGAAGATGAAGGGATATTGCGACAAGCATGTATGGATAATGATTTGACGATAGAAAAGGTATTGACTAAGAATAATTGGTTATGTATGTTGGTTTATTAAGCTTGAATTGTTAAATAATCAATAAAAATGTTTGTTCTTCATATATTTTGTTAAAATAAAACACATATTTATACATAATTTCTAATAACAACTTTGTAAATTTGAAACACCAGTAAAATCAAAATATCTAATATTTCCACACTAATTAGGACGATGGAAGAAAAAATTGTAGCATTATTACAAGACGAAAGGGTAGACGAAGCCATACAATTGTATGCTGATAAGTTCGGTGTAACTTTATCTGAGGCTAAAGGTGTAATAGAAACTTTTCAATCTGAATTAACGCTTTTTGCTCCAAATCATCGAAGCGATTCAGCTTTCACGATGCAAGAAGTTAATATGATGAATATGCAAGTTGATATTGGAGACGTTGAAATCACGGTCGAATATTTGCAAAATAAATACGGTATTAGTGAAGACGAAGCCCGATTTGTATTAGATGGAATTGGGAATGGAATGTTGACGTTACCTTCGTATGAGTCAAATGTGGCGGAGATAATTGAATTACTAAAACATGGTCGAAAGATTACGGCAATTACTCGCTATAAAGAATTATATGATGTGGAGTTATTAGATGCAAAAATGGCTGTTCAAAAAATAGAACGGTTGTTACTATAATTCACATTATTCTTATATTAGGACGAAAAATTTAAAGTATGTGGCTTCTCAATCATTGAGAAGCCTTTTTTCATAAAATGATTTAGATTACACAAATACTCCAACTTATTGTCTAACTTTATTGTTAAAATAAGTAAATTTAATATATGCAAAATATGGCTATAGAAACGACTGATAGACAGCAGAATTTGGAAAATACGATTAAAGAAGTGCTTAGTATTTTTTCTTCTTATTTGGAAAATAATGGTTTGAGGAAAACACCTGAACGCTTTGCTATTTTGGAAGAAATATATAAGCGAACGGATCATTTTGATGCAGAAATGCTGTATATACACATGAAAACGCAGCAGTACAGAGTGAGTCGTGCGACGGTTTATAATACATTAGAGTTATTGGTTTCTTGTGATTTGGTGGTGAAACATCAATTTGGTAAAAATTTGGCTCAATACGAAAAATCATACGGTTACAAACAACACGATCATTTGATTTGTATTGATTGCGGAAAAGTGTTAGAATTTTGTGATCCTCGTATTCAACAAATCAAAAGTATGGTTGGTGGTTTGTTGGAATTTGAAATTACACATCATTCTCTCAATTTGTATGGTTTATGTCAACAAACCGCAAATGGTTGTGAACGAAGGGTTAAGGATTGATGATTTTTTTAATATGAAAGTAAAATATTAAGAATTGGTTAAATTATTGATAATCAAATGGTAAATATATATTATTTTTAGATAAACTAAATTGCAGATTGTACTTTAGCAATTATTATAAACTCCAAATCAAAATTTACCAAATAATGAAATATATCATTCAACAACAGCATAATCTACAAATTCTATATGTAGATAATTTAATGTACGAAACTGAAAATAGAAATTTACTAAACAAACTTTCTGAACTTATTAATGATGGAAAAAATAACTTGGTGGTCAGTTTAAATCAAGTTCAGTTCCTAAACAGCACTGGCCTTCGCTTTTTGATTTCGCTATTAACAAAAACAAGAAACTCGGGTGGTGATACAGTTTTGATTCATGTACCTGAGCAAGTTAGAAAGCTTTTAGTAATGACAAAATTGCAAAGTATTTTTCCGATTTTTGATAGTTTAGATAATGTAAAAGCTGCCGAAGTTTTTGAGCCGCAACAGGCTTTTTCTGATAGTGAATCTATCAATTAGTAAATAGAAAAGACTTAGACCAAACCTGACAGATTTTTAAAATCTGTCAGGTTTTTTTATGTTAAGTACTTAATTCCACTCTCGCTTTGCATTAATCGCTTCTTTCTCCCTAAATGCTTTTTCTAAATCAACCTCGAAATAATTCGCTAAATCCAACAAATAACTTAAAACATCAGCAAATTCACCTTCTAACTCTTTTTTCGTTTCCTCCTTTGATTTTTTCTTGCTTTCTTCTTGATATAAATTGCTATATGCTCGAATGCCTTTTGCTAATTCACCAACTTCTTCTGTGAATAGTAGAAACATTTCTAAATGATTGTTTTTATCCCAACCTCGTTCTGCAGAAAGCACTTTGATGTATTCTTGTAAATCCGCTAAAGTTGGTTTTTCTTTTAGTGTTGCCATGGTTTCTGGATACTTGATACTGATTTTTTGCTGTCAACCAAATAATTATTAGTAATTATTGTAAAAGTACGAGGAAAATCGCAACTTTAGGAAACATTATTTTACTAAATCAGAAACAATGCAATCAATCATTATCACACCAACGAACGGCTTACAAAATAGCCTTGATTTTTATCAAAAATTGAATTTTACAACGATTGAACATGATTCAATGAATTTGGTAACGGACGGAAAGATCGTTATCGAAATCAACGAAAAGCGTTTTATTCGTGCAGGTGTGAAAATATTCAGAGAAAGCTGGACAGAAACGGTTAAAAAATTAGAAGCTAAAACGAAAGTTATTGAAATTGAAAATGGCTATTTGATAACTGACGGAAATGGCGTTTTCATTTATTTGATAGAAGGAAAATCTGCTATTAATATTGATTTAGAAAAAGTAGAATTATCCACTTTAGGCAACTCAATGGGCGTAAGTATCGAAGCTTTTGATATGGAAAAAACAATTGAAATTTGGTCAATACTTGGCTTTTCGCAAGTGATGGGTTCGGTAGAACAAGGCTGGGTTGTGTATGGAAATGAAGATGGTTTAGGTATTAGCTTTATGAAGCCGAACAGTTGTCCACACTTGTTTTTTAGTCCATCATTGACTTATTTTAATGGTAAAAATAATATGAAAGTAATTGAAAATATTCGAGCTGTAAATATTCCGATTGCTGAAGAAATTACTGTTTTTAATAAGAAAGGAATCGTTGATAATGTAATTCTAAGAGATAATGGCGGATTAGGATTTTTTATTTTTAGTGATTAAGTCATAACTAAAACCAGTAAGGTTTTGATAATTTTACTGGTTTTACAAAAACTATCGCAACAGTCGTAAGAACTATTGCGATAGCAATTTTAAATAATATTATTGGGCATTATAAACTTTGACCACTTTATTATCTATAAGTAATTCAAAGATAAAGATGTCAAAATCGTTCGTATTCCACCCAAAGTTAACAACTTCAACTTGATCTTTAATCGTGCCTGCTTTATTTCCCATATATGTACCATCTTTTTTCTTTAGTCTAATATCAAACTGTACACCATAGCGTCTCTGATTCTGTCGATTAGTTTTGATAGTAGCTTGATTTTTAGATTTATCTACGGAAAATTCAGTAACGAAATCAGGAGAATTTATATCCACAAAATCTATGGATTCTCCGATATCATACCATTTCTCTTGATACCGTGAACCATCATAGTATGTAATTCTCATTTTATAACCTGATTTGACACGTTTATCAGGATAAGAACGATTGATTTCTACCACTTTCGTAATTTTATTCATACCTATATCTATCGGATAGCTTACACTACCTCCATAATTCCAAACATCGCCATAATCATCAAATATTTGAGTTTCGAAAAATGGCCATATTTGTTGATTGCTTTTTGCAAAATCTTTTGACGCTTCATAAGAAAAAGAAAACGTATGTGTGTTTAAATTGTAAGAAAAATCATCATTAAAGCGGAATTCATGAGAAGGTTTTTTAAACTTTTGGTTTCCAAAAACTTGTGCGGCTATAAAAGTTCCGTTATGACATGCTATACCAAATCCAATATATTCATGATTAGTATTTAACATTTGACTATTATGTGGAGGAGAACCTTTCCACGAATTGAAACAATCTTTGGCACATTTATACCCCCGAGTTAAGTTTTCGCCTGTACCTTTAAAATCGTATGGTCCATTTCCCTCAACGATAGCACTTGATATTCTTTGTTCGGGAGTAGTTCCATCAGCCCTATGTGAGTTATAGTTATATAATCGTTCATTCTTTACACACCAATCTACATAATCTTGGGCAGCTTTCTTTAAATAAGGATCTTTTACTAATGCTTTCTTTCCATTTGCACGACGGTATTCATTAATAAGTTGGAGACTCTCATTTTGAAATTTTTTTAGGGCAATATCATCGCAACTGTTTGTACAATTCTTTTGAGCATTTATGGTAAGAATTCCTGACAGTAAAAATAATAATAATAATGTTGTCTTTTTCATGATAATATTTAGTTTAATGTCTACTCTAAGTAGGATTTTCGACTACCTCCTTTTCATTGAAGTTATTCCATGATTTGCTTTTTTCTTGTTATCTGTCTAACTTTAAATAAACTTCTAAAGCCTGATTTATCCCATCTGTAAATAACTTCTGCTCATTTATATACAGAAGTGAAAAAGTATTACCCGTCTTTTGATATTTTTTTTAAAAAAATTAGGATGAGTTGATTTTGAGGCGAAGTACCTTGCTACCAGACGTTTTGGGTTTTCGGCAAAGGTCTGAGAAATTTTTTTAAACCTGTCAGGTCTGATTATTAGAAATTCATTGCAAAATGAAACCCATTTCCTGTAAACGTCAAACCGCTTAAAAACGGTTCTAACTTCGGATTATTCAGATTGTGAGCGATATAAAATCCAATATCAAAAACAAACAAAAACGCACCTTGCATCACAATAGATTTTCCGAAACCGGACAAGCGTAACGGATTTTCCGTATTCGTTTTTGAACGTTCTATCATATAAGCTCCGCCAAGCATATAGGCAGCATCTAAGCCGATATTCAACATCAAAATCTTTTGAATACTATGTTGTTCGTTGATGGTTTCCAATAGAGAAAAACTCGATGGATCAGCTGACAACGCATTGAAGTATCCAAATCCTGCAATAGCTAAATTGATTCCGCCCCAAGCAGCATTCATTTGATGGAAATATTTGGCTTCGTCTTTCGTTTGTGTCATCATAATCGAGCCGATCGCTAAGTTTCCTGCTGCCCAAGTTCCTAAAACGGTCAAACCTTTTGTATTGGTATTTAATCGAACTTCGTTGAATTGTGTCAAATCTGAAACTTGCCCGGAGACAATTATTGCAAGACATATAAAACAAAATGTAAGTAGAATCTCTTTTTTCATATTGATTAAATGGATTTTGATGTTTGAATGTTCAATCACATAAAGACATTCAACCATTCTGCCACAATCGCTGGTTTATCGCTGCCTTTGATTTCAAATAACAATTGCATTGTTGCTTTGACTTTCACTTCATCACGTTCAATAGCCGACAAAGTTGCCGACATTCGGACTTCGCTATTTACAGGAATTGGCGAAACAAAACGCACTTTTTCGAAGCCATAATTCAATCCCAAACGAATGCCTTTCAACTCAATCATTTCGCTAACCAGCTTTGGAGCAAACGATAAAACTAAAAAGCCATGAGCGATTGTAGAACCAAACGGCGAATGTTTTGCCTTTTCTGTATCGACATGAATCCATTGGTCATCGCCAGTCAAGTCTGCGAATTGATTAATCATTTCTTGCGTAATCGTTTGCCATTCAGACGTTCCGAGGCTTTCGCCAACATTAGATTCGATAGTATTTAAGTGTAGTATTTTCATATAAATATTGTGTTGATGTGTTGAAGTATTAATGTATGATGTTTTAACAAATTTCATTTATAATTTTGTGTAAATGTAAAGTTATATAAAAATTAGAATTGCTTTTAATTTAAATTTCCATAGTTTTACAAATCATAATGACTAAAATGTTGATAGATTGAAATATGAAAACTTAAAGTGTACAAGTTTGGAACATCAAGATATTAACACAAAAATTAATAACCAATTAAAACCAAATTATGAGTAATAAATCAAATACAGCACCTTTATCGTTTTTAGAAAAAGTCGGTTATGGAATCGGCGATATGGCATCAAATTTCTACATGGGATTTTTCAATATTTTCCTATTGTATTATTATGTCGATGTCTGGGGAATTGCACCAGCTGGCGTTGCTACAATGTTTTTAGTGACGAAAGTCATTGACGCAATAAGTGATCCAACCATGGGAATTATCGCAGATAGAACTGAAACAAAATGGGGAAAATATCGACCATATATTTTATGGGTTGCTGTGCCTTATGCCTTATTAGGTTATTTATTATTCTTAGGACCAGACTTATCGCAAACAGGAAAATTGATTTTTGCTTATGTATCGTATTCGTTGATAATGTTAGCTTATACAGCGATTAATGTTCCGTATTCTGCCTTGTTGGCAGTGATTTCTCCCGTATCAGAAGAGCGAACAAAAGCGACACAATATCGATTTATTTTTGCATCTTTAGGAACATTATCTGTTGGTGCTTCTGCAAAACCATTGGTTGATTGGTTTGGTGGCGGAGATGAATTATTGGGTTTTCGGTTAACGATTTTATTGTTTGCTGTTTTAACTGTTGCATTGTTTTTATTCACATTTTTCTCAACGAAAGAACGTGTCAAACCTAAAAAACATGAAACCAGTGTTTCAGAAGATTTGGCTGTATTGAAGAATAATATTTCTTGGATAATTTTGGCGGTTTGTAGTATTTTAATCGTTGTCGGTTTAGTAATGAGAATTTCATCCACCGCATTTTTTACAAAATACAATATGGCTTATGGTGATGAAAAAATACTTTGGTGGATGGACAGAACATCGCTGATTATCACTTTGGGTTTTGTTGGACAATTGATTGGTGCTTTGATTACACCATCGTTATTGAAGTTATTTGATAAACGTCGTTTGATGATTATTATGAATTTTATATTTGGTGGTTCGATATTGGCAACTTATTTTGTTCCGATTGACCAATATGTTCCAACATTACTTTTATATGCAACAGGTATTTTTGCTTTTGGTGTGATTATTACGTTGCTTTTCGCAATGTATACTGATTGTGCCGAATATGGTGAATGGTTGTCAGGACACAATAGTGCAGGTTTAACCGTTTCTGCTTCGATGTTTGCATTGAAGTTTGGTTCAGCAGTTGGTAGTGCAATTCCAGGTTATTTATTGGCTTGGTATGGATTTATAAAAGATGCTGACCAAACGGTAGAAACCCTTCAAGGAATCAGTATTTCATGGAATATTGCACCAGCTATCTTTTTCTTGTTGGCAGCAGGTTTGATGTTTTTCTATAAATTAGATGGTACAACGATGGACAAAGTTGAACGAGAATTATTGGAACGACGTGGAGAAGTTGTCGAATCTTAATTGCAGACAATACATTTTTGAATAACGAAAAAGGCAGTATGAAAGTACTGTCTTTTTTATTATTACATCTAACTGATTTTGCTATCTTTGAGATTACATACAAGTCATTAAATAACATCAAGTTGATTTTTCAACAACAACTAAATCAAATCATATATATATTAACTATTTTTTTAATAGTTACCATTCCTTCGTTTGCCCAAAACACAGATTATATTATTGATGTTCAATACTTTTCTACCGAAAATGGTCTATCTCATCGTAATGTAAAGTCTATTTTTCAAGACAGAGATGGTATGATGTGGATTGGCACTCAAAATGGTTTAAATCGTTTTGACGGTTATAATTTTAAACATTGGTTGGATAAAAATCATGGCGTTGACTTGCGAAATATCAGAGATATTGGGCAAGATGATGAAGGTTGGTTATGGATAGATAGAGAAAAAAATGGTCTTCTATTTTTTAATCCAACCAATGAAGTTTTTCAAACCATAGAAGAACGATTTGGTACAGAAATTCCTTTAGAAATCTTTAAGCGATATGCTTCTTTTTTAGATTTTCCTGTTGATAAAGATGGTCGTATTTATATCAATAATGATGTATCCAATGTGATGTATCGTTATCACTCTTCCGAAGGGTTTACGAAGTTAATATTTCCGCTTAAGCTAAAAACAACAACTATTACGCTTGGAAAAAAAGATGGAGAATTATATTATATAGATCCTCATTCTACTATTACAGGAAAAAGACATTTTGAATATATATTCAGCATAGCAAAAACCGAAGGAAAAGAAATCCATTATAAGATTAAAGAAGAAAAGGCAAAGTTTGATGAAAATATAGCAAATTCAGCTTTTGTTTGGAAACAAACTTCAGGGAAATCACTTGATTTATATAACAGAAACGGGACTTATCTAACAGGTGTAGATGAAACCGATATAAAACATAGAATTCGTAATAGTTTTCGTGACAAAGAACATAGAGTATGGTTAGGGACAGATTTTGGATTTTACATGGTGTCTTTTCAAAAGAATTGGTTTGATTATATCGGTTTACCCTATGACAATTTAGGAAATGGAAGAACTTCTGCACGAGGTATATTTAGTAGTCAAAATGAAATATTAGCTTGTCTTGAACTTGATTTTGGTTTAGCAAAGTATGATTTCGTAAGCCAAAAATGGACGAGTGTAGAAAGGATAAATGCTGCGAGAGCGATTTATCCATCAAAAGAAGGTGGCTTTTGGATTGGTGCAGGTAATCAAGTCGTCTATTGGAATAATGGTAAAATTACAGAAACACATACTGTTGAAAGAGCCAAAAATGGCGGTCCAGGTTTTAGTTCTTGGTGTTTTAGTCCTTCTCTACAAAATAATAATTTGCTATGGTTTGGTACTCAGCCAGGTTTATTTAAGCTGAATACAGCACCTAATGTCACTGACCGATTGATTGAAATCGCATCTATCAACAAGTTCAACTTAGGTATTCAATATATTACACCTGATTTGGAATGTAATAATTGTATATGGCTTTGTACCAATGAAGGTTTATGGTTATTTGACGAAACCACAGAAAAGGTTATAGAAAAATACGATTGGAATCAAAAAGGAAAAAATTATTTGCCATCAGATAATATTTATCATTTATATGCTGAAAACAAAAAAACGCTTTGGATAGGCACAGCGAATGGAGTTATTCGTTGGAACAGAAGAACTAATGAATATCGACAAATAACGATTGAAGATGGTTTGCCGAATAATGTGATTTATGCGATTTATCCCGATGATTTTGGCAATCTTTGGATGAGTAGCGACTATGGCATTATCAAGATGAATAAGGAAACGTTCGCCATCGAAAATTTCTTACCTAAAGATGGTATTGGACAAACGGAATATAATAGAGTTTCGCATTTTGAATATAGAGATGAGCAAGGAAATCAACGTTTATTTTTTGGTGGTTTAGATGGTATTACGGCTTTTTATCCAAAGGATTTTGAACAAGATGAAACGCTTGTACAACCACAAATAGCCTTATTGACTTATAAACAGTTCAGTGGAAAGAAACAAATCGCTATTGATAAAACGGTAGAAATAAAAGAAACGAATCGAATCATTATTCCGCCCAATGACTATATTTCCGAATTGGAAGTTGGTTTATTGAGTTATGATAATGTTGATAATAATCAATATCTCTATCAATTGAACGATGGTGATTGGCAAGTGCAGAAAAAACGAAACATTCAGTTGGGACAATTGCCTTATGGTTCGCATCAGTTACGCATCAAAGCGAAAACGATTAGTAATACGCCTTCTGCAAATATTTTGGAATATACAATTATAGTTAAACGTCCATTTTATTTGACTTGGTGGTTTATTGTTTTGGCTTTAGTTAGTGTTGTAGGTTTTGGTATTTATTGGTATCAACGTAGAACGCAACAGTTCAAAACTCGTCAAGCGGAATTAGAGAAATTGGTCAAAGAACGAACTGCCAAAATTGAAAAACAAGCTGAAGAACTTAAAAAATTAGATGTTTTAAAATCTCGATTTTTTGCAAATGTATCGCATGAGTTACGCACACCGTTGACCTTGATTTTAGGGCCAATTAATACGATTTTGAAACGAGGAAATTTGACTAATCGAGATTTTACCATGCTTACCAAAGCCAAACAAAGTGGTAGAAGTTTATTGAAATTAGTCGGTTCTATCTTGGATTTGTCCAAAATGGAAGCGAACAAAATGACGATATCCGAAACAACAATCATGCTTTTTCCTTTTATTCGACGAGTCATTTCTGCATTTGAATCACACGCACAGCGAGAAGGTATTGGTTTTAATTTTCAATATAATGGCGATGAAAATCTACAATTAGAATTAGATAAAGAAAAACTCGAAATCATTATTAATAATCTATTGTCAAATGCGATAAAGTTTACGACAAAAGGTGGAAAAGTAAGCGTCATTGTCACGGATAATAAAAGTAATATTCAAATATCAGTTACAGACACAGGTCGAGGAATTCATTCGAATGATTTGCCAAATGTATTCAATCGTTTTTATCAATCAGAACAGGAAAATGCAAAAACAGAAGGTGGAACAGGCATCGGTTTAGCACTTTCGAGAGAATATATAGAATTGATGAATGGCAAAATTTGGGCAGAAAGTGAGTTAGGTATTGGTAGTCAATTTTATATAACATTGCCAAGAAAAGAGGTTTTAGGAATGGTTGAAATGCCTAAAATTGAGAAAGAAATAATAACGGAACAAGCGTTTGAACCTATCATAACTCCAATTAAAAAATCGAATAAACAAATCTTAATTGTTGAGGACAACTATTCGCTTCGAGATTATATCCAAACGATTATTGAACCACATTATGAAATTATTACGGCAGAAAATGGTCAGGTTGCCTATGATTTGCTTTCGCAAAATAATACCAATAATAAGCAACAACCTGATTTTATTTTATCCGATATTATGATGCCTGTAATGGATGGTTATCAACTCTTGACACATTTGAAATCGAAAGCTTATCTTAGAAATATTCCTGTTGTGATGTTGACTGCAAGAGCAGATATGCAAGATAAATTGAAAGCTTTACGAATTGGTGTCGATGATTATATGCTCAAACCATTCGATGAAGAAGAACTATTGACAAGAATTGCGAACCTATTAGCGAATTACGAAGTACGTCAATCATTCTTAAAAGCAGAAACAACAATTGTGGAAAAGTCAACCAACGAAATTTTGATTTCGGACGATGACCAAAAATGGTTAGAAAATTTAGAAAACTTGATAATCAAGGAAATGAATAATTCATTATTCTCCAATGATTATTTAGCGGAAACATTATTCATTAGTACCAAGACTTTGTATCGAAAAGTGAAAACATTAACAGGTTTGACACCAACAAAATACATTCGAACAATTCGTTTACAAAAATCTAAAATCTTATTAGAAGCAGGAAAATCCGTAAGCGAAACGGCTCATGAAGTTGGGTTTCAAAAGGTTGAATATTTCTCAAAATTATTTAAAAAAGAGTTTGGAAAATCACCTTCGGAATATAAATAATACGATATAAAATCGTGTCAGGTTTTCAAAACCTGACAGGACTAAAACTGAAATAATTATAAACTCATCTTGATTAGAAATCGAGATGAGTTTTTTCATTTTAAACCATTATTTTCAATAAAACAATGACCTTAGAACGAGCACATGTCCAAAATAAGCTATATGAATGTCCAAAATAGGCAAGATAAATCAAAAATGGGTCGTAAAGTTGTCCGTTTTGGGTGATAAGTTGAATTGTATGTTTGTGTTGTAATTATTCCGAAAGGATATAATAACTCCAAAAAAAATAGATTGCTGCTTCAATCTGAATTTAGTTGTAACTGTTGAGTTAGATTTACTAACGAATGATATAAAAATATAGCCAAATCCTGTAATAGATAATTTGTAACTACTCAGCTTCTATAAAATTGTTTGTTTAATCGGGTTAAAAACCCGATTTTATAGATGTTGTATAGTCAAGTAATACTCGAAAGTTTAAAAATCGAGTGCTTCTTAGGATTTTTGCATCTAAAGAATTGGGTTTTTAACCCAATTAAACGCAGATTCTGAATTGTGCTGAGTAGTTACGATAATTTATTTATGGAGGATACAGAAGCGATAGAAAATATCATTATCTATAGTTCGATTGGTTAGTTTGTTAGGCAAATATCAGTAAGTAAAGCACAATAATTATTTATTGATGTCAATGATTTGCCGAAAGGTTTATAGACCCTTCAACTCCAAAAAACAAATGAAAATAATATTACGAAGCGGTTTGTGAAGTATTCTAAATTACCCCAAAAAACAAAAAAATTACACTATACTTTGTGAAGTAGTGATTTAACGATTTGACTTGTACATTCATTTTGACACCAAAAAATCGAATAAGAAAAGGTTTTAGGCAGTACGAAAGTGCTGTCTTTTTATTTTGAATAAAATGAAAAAAACTCCAATGTATGAAACATTGGAGTTTTTTATTGCTGCCTGAACACTGCGAATTGATTAAATCGCTGCACTAAACTGCTTCAAAAAGCGAACATCATTTTCAAACAATAAACGAATATCACTAATTCTGTATGCTAACATCGCTTGACGTTCGATTCCCATTCCGAAAGCGAAACCAGAGTATTTTGTAGAATCTATACCACAGTTTTCTAAAACTTGTGGATCAACCATTCCACAACCCAAAACTTCTAACCAACCAGTTCCTTTCGTAATTCGATAATCTGTTTCATCATTCAAACCCCAGTAAACATCCATTTCAGCACTTGGCTCAGTAAATGGAAAATACGAAGGACGCAAACGAATCTTACTTGCTCCGTACATTTCTTTAGCGAAATAATTCAAGGTTTGTTTCAAGTCTGCAAAAGATACATTTTCATCAATGTATAATCCTTCAACTTGATGAAATTGACAATGTGAACGAGCCGAAACTGTTTCATTTCTATAAACTCGACCTGGTGCAATAATACGAATCGGCGGTTGATTACGAGTCATCGTTCTGGCTTGAACAGAAGAAGTGTGCGTACGCAACAACATTTCCGTACTTTGACGTAAGTAAAATGTATCTTGCATATCTCTCGCAGGATGATCTTCTGGCGTATTCATCGCTGTGAAGTTGTGCCAATCATCTTCAATTTCTCTTTCTTCTGCTACTGTAAAACCAATGCGACCAAAAATATCAACAATTTTATTCATTACAATCGACACAGGATGACGATTCCCCAAAGGCATCGGTTCAGCAGGTGCAGTTAAATCTAACTCATTGGCTTGACTTTGCTCATTTGCTGATTCTAACTCTTCTTTCAAAGTTTGAAAAGCGGCTTCACCAGCTTTTTTGACACTATTAACCAATTGCCCATAATCCCTTTTCATTTCATTTGGGATATTTCTCATTTCAGACATTAAGCCTTTGACCATGCCTTTTGCACCGATATATTTTATTCTAAATTGTTCTAAAGCTTCTGCATTTGTAGGTTTTGCTGCTTTGATTTCCTCCAATACTGCTTTTGCTTTTTCAAATATTTCTGTTGCCATGATGTATTATTTTCAATCTTATTTCTATAACGAACTGCAAAAGTAAGATTTTTTAAGTAGGTTGACCTAATTTGATAATGAAAGATCATATGATGATGATATTTTTATTATTAATTTCTATTTTAAACCTCTAAAAAAAACTGATTCATAATTAATGTATCAATACTTTTCTTTCATTTTATCATAAATGGCTTTCGCCAATTCGTCTTTGGTTATTTTTTGATACTAATTTTTATCAATTTCACACAAAATCTGTAAGAGATAATCTTAAAGTTAAAAATTTAATCAAACAAAAGTCTTATTTTTGTGAGACCATTCAACCTTAAATCATTCCAAAACCAATACGATTTTTCTATACCAACAAAATAGCAGCTATTCTCGGTTTAAAATAATTCGTAATGTGTTTTGTTGTAATTAGTGATTTTTACGATAATCTGCAATCTAAATTAAGTAAGAATTCGACGGGCGATTTAAAATCGAATGTCGTCAACTTAAGCGATTGAACTTTTCTTCAAGAAAGGTCGGATGTAGTCACCTGATGACTTAAAGT
>JBGCFH010000357.1:0-21047 GCA_045106825.1 Saprospiraceae bacterium
ATGTAAAAATCTACAACGGAACAGTTACATTAGAAAATGGCGAAACATTAGAAGGACAAATTCAAATGTTGTCACCAACATTGAATGAAGTAAAAGTAAAATTCATTGCTTCTAACGGAAACGCAACAACATACAAAGCAAAAGAAGTTGCTTCTTACACTTTCGCTTTTCCTAAGTATGATGCTAAAACAAAATCATACAATGATATTACAGTTGAATATGTAAAGAAAAACGTATCTGTTTCTCCAGTACCTTTCGGTCCAACAGCAGTATTAGTTGAGCGTCAAGTTGAAGGAACTGTTAGCTTATTCAACTTCTATACTGAAACAAGAGCAGCAGCTCACGCTTTTACTCACAATCACTTTGTAGAAAAAGATGATCAAATGATTGAAGTAAACCGTGAAAACTTCAAATCAATTATGAAAGATATGGTTGCTGATTATCCTGCATTACAAGCTAAAGTTGGTAAAAAAGGATATAGCTACAAATACATCGCTAACATCGTAAATGAATATAATGAGTTCGTTTCTCCTAAAGGCGAAATGTTCGGAGTAAGATAAACACACGTAAATTACTTAAAATTATTTTTTCGGTAAAACGCCGAGTCTGTTATCAGGCTCGGCGTTTTTATTTTTTCTAAAGTCATATTTATACCAAACTTATCGTCAATTGAGTTAAAACAGACAGCAAATAGATATTAAGTTCTAACTTTAGTTCTCCAAAATTGATGATTTATGATAAAAAAAATTACTTTTTTAATAATAGCATTTTTAATAAGCAATAATTTACTATTTAGTCAAGCAGATACTGATTTTTGGTTTGTTGCACCAGAAGTAGATGTCAGTCATGGTGATGATCCGATTTTCCTACGTTTAACAACTGATAATCAAGCGGCAACCGTTACAATTTCACAACCTGCAAATTTGGGCGGAATTAGTATTACTCAAACTATTGGTGCAGGAACAACAAACTCTATAAATCTAACAGCTTTCAAAGCCATTGTTGAGAATCAACCAGCAAATACTATTTTGAATTATGGTATTCATATTCAATCTACAACTCCAATTACGGCATATTATGAGGTTGCTAATAATTTGAATCCTGAAATTTTTCCATTGAAAGGAAGTAGTGCTTTAGGTCAATTTTTCTATTTGCCAGGTCAAGATGATTATGCGAATCAAGTTGGAACACCAGCATTTGATATTGTTGCCACAGAAAATAATACAACCGTAACAATTACTCCAAGTGATCCAATTGTTGGACATGCTGCTAATATACCTTTTACTATCACATTAAATGCAGGTGAAACCTTTTCTTGTGTTGGTACAAATACTGGAGCTACCGCTACTTTAGCAGGTTCAAAAATCACTTCGGATAAACCTATTGCAGTAACACATAGTGATGATTCTCTTTTTAATAATGGAGCTTGGGATTTGATTGGTGATCAAATTGTTCCAGTTGATATTTTGGGAACAGAATATATCGCAATAAAAGGTTGGGCAACAGATGAACGAGTTTATATCGTAGCAACAGAAAACAACACAACTTTTTATTTAAATGGAAATACAACTTCGCCTATAAATATCAATGCTGGACAATTGTTATCTTATCCAATTAGCGGAAACGCCATGTATATCAATTCAGATAAACCGATTTATGTCATGCACCTTTCTGGTCATGGAACAGAAATGGGCGACGCACTTTTGCCTCCGATTGAATGTACGGGTTCTGATAAGATTGGTTTTGTAAGAACTGGTTCTGGAACATTAACCGTTTTAGTTGCCACAACAGTTGGAAATGAAGGTAATTTTTTAGTGAATGGAAATGGTACGACTTTACAAGCTGCTGCATTTTTTCCAATACCTGGTAATCCAAATTGGGTTGGTGCGAGGTTAGATTTATCAGTAACACAAGCACCTGTTGGTAATAATACAATTGAAAATACTTCAGGTTTGTTTCATTTAGGAATTTTGAATGAAGTTGGTTTAAGTTCTGAATATGGTTATTTTTCAAGTTATAGTTCTTTAGAATTAGGTTCAGATAAAACGGTTTGTGCTGATGATACACCAGTTCAATTAGATGGTGGATCTGGAGGAAGTTCCTATTTATGGAATGATGGCTCTACAAACCGATACTTAAATGTGACGCAATCTGGTGAATATCATGTAGAAAGTGTGATTTATAATTGTACGTTATATGATACTATTCAAGTCAATGTCTTAACACCTCAAGTCAACTTAGGAAATGATACTGCCATTTGTCAAGGACAAACCGTAACAATTGATGTAACTCAACCACTAATAACGTATCTATGGAATGATGGTTCTACAAATCCTACCTATACAACAGGGTTAGAAGAAACGGTTTTTGTAGAAATCACTGATACTTTTGGTTGTACGGCTTCTGATACAATGGAAGTTGTTTATCCAATTGCTGATTTAGAAGGTGATACAACGATTTGTCAAGGCGATACTTTATTGTTGTTTTCCAATGTTCAACCACAATTTGCCACTTCTTACACTTGGAATACTGGAGCAACGGGTTCGTCGATTCTGATCACTCAAGCTGGACAATATTGGGTAGATATTATTGCGGAAGCTGGTTGTATTAGTACAGATACGGTTTTAATACAATTTGATGCACCTCCAACAATAACGATTACAACGGATACTTTACTTTGTACGGATGAAATTGTTGATATTTCGGCAACGATTCCAAATATGCAAAGTATTCTATGGTCAAATGGCTCAACTGATACAACTCAAACAATTAGTACAGAAGGAATATATATTGCAACTTTGACAGATTCCATTTTTTGTAACGTTCAAGATTCTGTTTTTGTCGGTTTTCATCCTGAATCTTTTGTGGAATTAGGAAACGATACTGTGATTTGTGATGGCGAACCAATTATTTTAATTCCAATTGTTAGTAGTATTGGTTCTTTTTTGTGGAATGATGGCTCAACCGAATCCAGTTTAGAAGTTACTATTGATGGTACATATTTCGTTTCTATCTTAGATGAGAATGATTGTCCTGCTGATGATTCTGTTTTTGTTGATGTATTAGAATCTTTACAACCAAATCTTCCGACCGATACAACAATTTGTGAAGATGTGATTTTGGTTTTAAATGCTTATCAACCAAATGTAGAAACCTATTTATGGTCAGGCGAATCTGCATTCTATGATCAAAATGAAATAACTGATACGACATTTTTAATCACTTATGCTGGTACATATTCGGTCGAAACAACAAATCAATGTGGTGGATTAACGCAATATATTGAAGTCACAAAAGAAGATTGTACTTGTACTCCGTTTATTCCTAATGGTTTTACACCAAATGAAGATGGTAGAAATGATAACTTTCAAGTTTATGCCAATTGTGAAGTTCAAACATTCAGAATGGAAATCTATGATCGTTGGGGAAGTTTACTTTTTGCCACAGACAATCCTTTAAATGGTTGGGATGGAACTTCAAATGGTAGAGAAGTAAGCTCTGGCGTTTATGTTTATCGTATCGAATATACTTCGGCTGATAAAAATGGAAATCTAACTACAAGTGTAAAACATGGTTCAGTTACTTTGGTGAGATGATTTTAATTGTTTTGTTCCATAAGTTTCACCTATGGTTATTCATATTGAACTCTTCCAGAGTTCTTAAAAATGCTCACTTTACAACCTTGGAAAGGTTGAATATGAGTAACCATAAGTTGTACTTATGGAACAAACAAAACAATCAATTTCACTTCTCAAAAACCACAATATCTTGAAAATCTAACGCATCTGCTTTACGTTGATGCGACCAAAATCCAAAGTGGAAATTGTTAATTTTCAAACCAATTTGATTGGCGAAAGCCTCTAAATACGTTTGGTCATAAGCAACATTGGCAGAAGTTACTTTCTCGTCCATTAAGCGATAATGTCCAAAATCGTAAGGAAATTGAAACTCTGGATTAGAATCGTGTTTGGCTTTTTCATTTAAAATAAAAAAAGTGGCTAAACATCGCCCTTTTGGCTTTAAAACTCGTTTGATTTCCTTTAGATAATTTTCAACCTGTTTGTCTGTCATATGAGTAAACACAGAAGTCAAAAAGCAAAAATCAAAACTATTATCATCATAAGGAAATTTGAAATTTTCGGCAGCTTCACCCTCATTTGTATAAAGGTCATTCTTCAATGGAACGTGTGTAAAATTGAAATTTGGATACAAAGGCCTTAAGTTTTTTTGACACCATTCAACACCAATTTTCATGACATCAAAACCTTCATATTGAGCGGTTTCACTGATATAACCAGCAATCGGAATTGCCATTCGACCGATTCCACTTCCAATATCCAAAACATCATGATGAGGTTGTAATCCACCATATTTGACAAAAATCTTTAGATAATTATCACCTTGTTTTAAAAAATTACCTGAACCAGTAAAAATCAAACCTTTTGGTGGAACGATTTGCCCCTTTTTACGAGTCATTTTACTCATCAAATCAGAAGGTGCATAAAAAGCTTGACGAGCTTTTAGTCTCATTTCTGGCGATAATATATAGTAGAGTTTTCTGAAGAAATTCACGGTTTTTTAGTTTGTAGTAAATAGTTTGCAAATACAATTTGCATTTTTTATAAACACAATATTCTACAAATATTATTAAAAAATAAGGGAAAGCAGTAAAACATTATTTATAAACCGAGTTCAACTTGATTTTACACAAAAAAAGTCCGAAGCGAATAAATCACTTCGGACGATAATTATTAATCTTATGCTTCTCGTAGCATAAACTATTAGGTATTTTTAATCTACTTCTATTTGTGAAATATCGATTTGTGTAAACTCTATTGGACGTTCTTCACCATCAATGATTACAATAAATTTCAAGCTTTGAATTTGCTTAAAATCATCTGGTAACTCTTCGAAGGCAAATCTCGCAAAAACAGTGTTTTCATCCTTGATTCTCTTTGCTAATGTATTGTTCGTTTCATTCGCATAATCGACACCAACTCTAAAGTAATCTGTGGTGTAAGTATTTCCATATGTATCAATGATTTGAATTTTTTCAGCATTCCAAAATGTTTTCAAACTATTTTGGCTATTATTCTTAATAGCAACTTCCAATACTAAATAATCTTGAGTTCGTTCATAAGTATCAAAGTCAAAAAACAAACCATTGAAAGAAGCAGATTGAACAATAGTTGTTCCTAAATCAATTGAACTTTCTTCTAATTCTCCTTTACCAATATTTAAGTCAGGATTGATTTCGGTTGGTTCAACAATTTCGGCAGAAGCGATACTTGAAGTATTCGATGTTTTCGATAATTCTTTGAGTGTATTATATCTATTTTCTAAAATAACATAACGCTTTTCTAATGCTGCTTTTTCTTCTTTTAACTCATTAAAAGCCGTTTTAGAAACCGTACCAGGCGGAACAGATTTAGTCGCTTTAGCTTCATCTTCCTTTATTTGCATATCATCATAAGCAACTTGCAGTGAAGCATGTTCTTTCAATAGCTTTTCATAATTTTGCTTCAATTGCTCATAATCTGTATGGTGATTTTGTGGTGGTGCTGTTGTTGTTTTTGGTGGTGCTGATGTAGTCGTAGTAATACCTCCATCAACTTCATTTCTTAATAAATCATATCGAATTTTAAGTTGATCGTATTCATACGTTTTCTTATCATAATCAATTTGAGAAACTTTTTGACTACAACTTGTTAGTAATATAGTCATTGTAATCAAGATACCTATAAATCGTTGAATATTCATTTTTAAGGGTTTTTATGCTATTAATTTTTGTAGTTGCTGGCAATAACTTTATACAAATATATGAAAAATATTTATATAAAAATTATCCTATTTGTATGTGTTAGTTTTTGTTATCAATAATATTTTTATATCTACACGACTTTTGTTTGGAAAAGGATAGCTAAATCTATATTATTGCCAATAAATAAGTTTAAATAAAAGCTACAACTATATTTACACTAAATATTCATTTTCAATACTTTATAGACATTTCATTATTATTTATAATTTCTTATTAAAATGGACTTTTCGCCAATTATAATGTGGTTAGGTTTTGGAATGGCTGCGTACTCCGTAGCTGGTAATGATGTTATCCAGACATTAGGAACATTTTTAACTTCTAATGAAGAAAAAGTCACCTGGCAACTTTTGTGGTTGTATGTTGCAGGCATTCTGACTATTGTACTTACTTTAGGTTGGTTTGATCCTTTCAATTGGTATGATTATGATCGAGGTATTGCTTACGGTCGATTAGACGAATTTGATATACCTGTTGTTTATCATTGGTATTATGTTATTCCTCCTTTAGTCCTAATGTTAATTACTCGAACAGGAATTCCTGTTAGTACAACTTTTATGATTTTGACACTTTTTTCATTAGACAAACTCCCTGAAAATCCTTTAGAAATAGCACTTTCTATTGTGAATACCGATACGATACTGGGTTCTATGATTCAGAAATCTATTATTGGCTATGGTATTGCGTTTTTATTTGCTTTAGTTGTGTTTATACTTATTGCTCGATTTACCGAAAAGTATTTTATTGATAATCCATTGCCTGAAAAACAACGAACTATCTGGGTTACTGTACAATGGTTCATAACGGGTTTTCTTTGGTGGCAATGGTTGACACAAGACTTAGCAAATATTTACATTTACCTGCGAGGTGGAGACAATCAACATCCTGTAGTTTTTCTGGCTTCTTTGTTCTTAATTTTAGCATTATTAGCGTATATATTTAGCAGAAAAGGTGGTGCTGTTCAAAAAATAGTTCGTAGCAAAATCAATACATTTGATATTCGTTCAGCAACTTTTGTTGACTTAATTTATGGTATTGCATTGTATGCTTTTAAAGATGATTATTTTGGACTTTGGGGAGCAAAAATACCGATGAGTACAACCTGGCTTTTTGTTGGTTTGCTGGCTGGTAGAGAGATTGGCATCCGTATTAATGTAGAAGGAAAACTGAATAACGAAATTACTCAAATGGTTATCCGAGACTTTTTGAAGATATTATTAGGATTGGTAATTAGTATTGTTTTGGTCTTTATTATTAAAATATTAGCCGCTTAAATCTAAAGAGGTTGTTTCAAAATTTCATAGAATTTTAAAACAACCTCTTTCATAATTAATCCATCTCAACTGTTATCATGTTATCACCTTGTTTAGAGGTTTGTTGATTGTACTCTTTAAGTATTTTAGTCAAACTTTTATAAGTATAACCTTTCGTACCAACTTTGTGATAAACTATTGGATAATCACCCATTAAGTTTTTAAGGATTTTCCTATAATTCGTTTTATTAATCGTATACAATATATCCTTTTTTTCTAAATAGATGATGTGTTCCATATTTTGACTACTTCGTGTTTCTACGTAATAGTTATACATACTAATATTTCCATTAACTTCTCGTTGCATCAAAATATCATTTCCTGCAAAAGGAACAGGTGGCCGTTCAACAGTTTTTTTGATATAATAAACCCATTCTTGAACATTACGCTTTTCTTTCTTATTCCAGACTTGTGCTTTAAATGCATAAGATTTAACATCTTTAGCTTTAAAAATCATTCGTTTACCTTTATCATCAATAAACTTGACTTTTACCTGATTCATCGTTGGATTGAGCATTTGTAATTTTCCATACAAAGTATCTCCTGATTCTTTAACCACATAACCTTTATAAACTTTTGTAGAAGGCTTGTTAGAATCCAACTTATGAAAAGTGAAATTAATTGTAAGTATTCCAAATATGAATAGTAATAGGTTCTTGATAAATTTTCTTTGCATTGAGTGATAATATTTTACATGTTATGTGTTGATATTTGCAGTATTTACAAATTATACATTTTTATTATGTAAATAAAAAAAGATTAGTTGATAACTAAATATAAACCAGTTCTAATGACATTAGAATGACCGTTTGTATTTATTACAAAATATATAGCGTTATCAATATGGAATTGATAACGCTATTATTAATTAAGAATGTACCAAAAACATTCAAAAATCTACAATTTCTCAATAATCATAGCACTTGCTCCTCCACCACCATTACAAATCGCAGCCAAGCCATATTTGCCATTTTTATGTTGCAAAACATTCATCAAAGTCGTCACAATTCTTGCACCAGAAGCACCTAACGGATGACCAACCGCAACTGCACCACCAAACACATTTACTTTCTCTATAGGTAAATTAAATGTTTGATTGAAAGCCATTGTCACAACTGAAAACGCTTCATTGACTTCAAAATAATCCATGTCATCCATTGTCAACCCAGCTCTTTTCAAAGCCTTTGGAGCAGCCAAAGTTGGGGCAGTTGTAAACCATTCGGGAGCTTGAGCAGCATCTGCAAATGACACAATCTTACCGATTGGCGTTAAACCTAATGCTTCGACTTTTTCCTTACTTGCTAATATTACGACTGCTGCACCATCATTGATAGTAGACGCATTTGCGGCTGTAACCGTTCCTTCTTTTGTAAATGCAGGACGTAGATTCGGAATCTTTTCAAACTTCACTCGTTTGTATTCTTCATCTTCCGAAACAACGGTTACACCTCGACGACCTTTTACCTCAACTGGAACAATTTCGTTTGCCAAATATCCTTTTTCGGTCGCTTCTGCCACCCGTTTATAAGAATTAATCGCAAACTCGTCTTGAGCTTCACGAGATATTTTATATTCAGTTGCCGTTCGATCTGCACAAACACCCATTGCACATTGATTATACACATCAGTCAAACCATCTTTTGTCATTCCATCAACCAAAGTCGTATCACCAAATTTATTTCCCCAACGAGCTTTTGGCATATAAAACGGAATAGCAGACATATTTTCCATACCACCAGTAACGACTAAATCGTTCATTCCCAACATAATAGATTGAGCTCCTAAAGCAATTGATTTCATTCCAGAAGCACAAACTTTATTGACAGTTGTCGCTGGTACATTTTCTCCAATTCCTGCAAAAATCGCTGCTTGACGAGCTGGTGCTTGTCCCAGATTTGCTGAAACAACATTTCCCATAAATACTTCGTCAACTTCTTTCGCTTCAACTCCAGCTTTCGCTAAAGCACCTTTGATAGCTGTCGCCCCCAATTTTGTCGCTGAAACACTCGATAATGCACCACCAAAACTCCCTAAAGGAGTTCGGATTGCAGATATGATATAGACTTCTTTCATTAGTAATTAGAATTTTTGTTGTGAAATTTAATTTTGTTGAACGAATCATTCTTTATCGTACTAATAATACATTTATTCCTATCAATAGGTTATGATAAAAACCAAGTAATCTCAAAAAGCGAGATTTTTAGTAATGCTAAACATTTAAGTTAACTATATTAAACAATTGATTATCAGCATTTTAAACAAAAAACATCCTTTCAACACTATAAAATTCTATGATTTTTGGGTATAAAACAAAATTTATTTCCACAAGATTTAGGAATAAAAAAAAAGGTTTAACAATTTTTTGTTTTGAACAAAATTAATTATCCATATTTAATTATGAATTAAGAAGTTTATTTTTGGATTTCGCCCAAATAAAAAGCGATAATCACAGAAGATTATCGCTTTCAATTTTATTGGTTTGTATTACAACAAGATTAGCCTTTTGCAGCTTCTCTTTCTTTTAATACTTCTTGTACTTTTTGCATCTGTAATGCTGCTTTGATAATCATACTTTGTTGAAAATCTGTAAACTCACGATGAGCCAAAAACTGACGACAAACATCATAAGTCGCTGTATTTTTACGCATTTGTGTTTGCGTACGTTCTTTGATGTGATATTCACAATTATTTGAACGAACCCAACCGAACTCATATTCATAATCTACGATTTTCGAAATCATATTCAATGAAAATAAGTGTTTCGTATAACGTTGTAACAAACGTTGAGTATCTACGATTTCCATACTTCTATGAAAACGTACACCTGCTTGTTTACACAATGTTACATCACGGCTTCCACCAAAAGTCACTAAAGTTTCTGCTTGTTGATACTTCATAATACCAACCATGAATTGCTTTAGTTGCTCTTTGATTTTGTCTGCCTCTCTCTTCTTCTTCATTTCTACATTCTTTGGCAACAAAAAGTCTTCTCTATAAGACATTTTACGTTGTGTTCCCAAATCCAAAACCTCGAAATTACGACCAACTGTAATTCCTAAATCGTCAGATTTACCATTGCTTAATACAATCTGTAAATCTCCTCTAAACTGTTTGTTGTAGATTCTGATTTGATCGGTTTCAGGTTTGTAAATAAGAATTGAAGCGTCATTTACTACCTTTTTCCATGGAGTTCCGCCATAAATATGACCGTACTTTAACTCCATAAATGCTACTGTTTTGTCCATACTATTGGGTTTTTGTGATTATTCAAATCGTGGAATAGATTTAAAATAATGCAAATAAAAAAATTTGTTTTTTTGGCGTAGGATTTAAAGATTTACAAACCATAATTTCTTATGATTCCAAATCACCTCACAATTTCCAATTTTTGCCACACTATAATCTGCATCAAAGTTAATTCCCTTTTTATTATTTAAAAAAATATTGATAGAAAATATTGATGCAAATTGTCTATAATAAGATTATAATCAACTACATGTAAAAAATATACCGTTTCCGAAAACATTCCAATTGTTATACTGCATATCTCTATTTTCAGACCTATTCAAACAAACGAGTCTCTATTTGTTCAATATTTTCTGTAATTCTTCCAATGAAGGCAATGCTTTTAATTGATAATCCGATACACCAATCGGTTGTGACATTCCTCGTAAAGCATATTCTGCCACTATATTATCCTTTGATCGACACAATACTAATCCAATTGATGGATTATCATTTTTCGTTTTCACTTTGTCATCTAAAGCAGAAAGATAAAAATTCATTTTACCGACATATTCTGGTTTAAATTCCCCTGTTTTTAAATCAATCGCTACATAACAATGTAAACGTGTATGATAAAATAACAAATCGATATAGTAATCATTTGTCACTACTTCCAAATGATATTGTTGAGCAACAAACGCAAATCCTGATCCTAACTCTAACAGAAATTTAGAAATATTTTCTACTAATTGTTGTTCAATTTCTGCTTCTTTTGCCTTTTCATCAATCGTCAAAAAATCAAAAATATAAGAATCTTTCAAAGCATTTTGTACTAAATCAGATTGAGGTTGTGGAAGTGTTTTTGAAAAATTAGAAATCACATTTCCTTGTCGTTCAAATAGATTTAATTCAATTTGATGAGCCAAAATATTTCGTGACCAACCGTTTTCAATCGTTTTTTGAACATACCAAAGTCGAGCCGATTCGTTTTCTAACTTACTCATCAATAAACAATTGTGTCCCCAAGGTATTTGTGCAACAAGCTGTTGCACAATTTTAAAATCTGAATACGTTTGAGCAAATTGTCGCATATATTTTAGATTTCGCTCAGACAAACCTTTCATTGTAGGAAATGAGGTTTTCAAGTCTTTTGACAATTGTTGAATCACTTTTGTTCCCCAACCTTCTTCCTTTTGCTGTTGTAAAATCTGTTTACCAATCTCCCAATACAATTCTATCAATGTTCGATTTACTGACAAAATCGCTTTTCGTTGACTTTGTTGAATTGACTCTTTTATCTGTTCTAATGTATTATTGTAATTATCTAATTTCATTTTGACTGACACGAATTTGCACGAATTACACGAATTATTTTTTATACATTATTAAATACTCAAATATACATTTGTAATTCGCTCTTGTGTAATACCAATATATTTTCGAGTGATTGAAATATTGGAATGATTGAACATTTCCGATAATAAAATCAATGCATCCTCACTTCGTTGATTCACATTATACACCCGAAGTGCAAAAGTTTTGCGTAAAGTATGCGAACTTGGATTTTGTGTTTGAATATCGAAACGTTCAAAAATCTGTTTGATTCGATTGTTTGCACCAACAACTGTTAGTGGCTTATTTTTATTTGGACCTCTCTTTCCTTTGAAAATGAATTGATTACTATCGAAAGGTTGAATAATTAATCTAACCTGCTGAATAATAGATTGCAACTTTACATTTAAGTCAATTCGGCGAATTTTTCCCGTTTTTTGTTCTTCGATATTTAAAATAGGATTTTCTAAATCTTTCCATCGTAATCTCAAAATATCTGAAACTCGTAAACCAGTATAAAACCCTAATGCAAAAAACAATCTACTTTCTGCCAAATCATCTGATTCTCGCATAATTGCCAATAATTTCATTGCAGTTGTCCATTTCAATGGAGCTGTTACTGTTTTTTTATTTTTCATAAAGTAGAACCGAGTTGAACTCGGTTTTCATTTTTTATCTACCGAGTTCAACTCAGTAGTACGTTATCAAAACTTTATAAAAATAGTTATTTTTTATAAAAATAAAAGTTTTTAAATTGATTTTTTTAGTTTAAAGAATTAAAGTATTGATTATCAATAATTTATTTAAATTAATAACTTTCATTTTTATTAAAAATAAAAGTTATTTAAAATTGTTAAAAAATCATGTTTGGTTTTGATTTTTAATTTTACCAACTTTATGTCAATTATTTGTCACCAATAAATTAAGAATCATGTTGAAGAAAATAGGAATTGGCTTAGTTGTCATTTTAATATTGATGCAATTCAAACAAATTGATAAAACAAATCCTGAATACAACGAAACCGAAGATTTTATAACAATGACGCAACCTCCAAGAGAAATTGCAAATTTGATAGAATATGCTTGTTATGATTGTCATTCATATCAAGTAATCTATCCTTGGTATTCGAGTATTGCACCGATTTCATGGATGATTGAACATCATATTGAAGAAGGTCGTGAGCATTTAAACTTCTCACAATGGGCAAGTTATGATAAAGTAAAAGCAAATCATAAATTGGAAGAATGTGTAGAAGAAATTGAAAAAGGCAATATGCCAATGAAGTCTTATGTAGTAATGCATCGTGATGCTAAAATGACGAAAAAACAACAAAAAGCATTGACAGATTTTTTTGAAAGTCAACGAAAGTAATTTATAAAATAACCAATAGATTTTAATCAAAATGGTCAATTCAGATAAACTGAGTTGACCGTTTTAATTTATAGAATTTTCATTCTAATTCTCAAAGTTGACCAAAGTCATTATTTGCTCTAATTCACATCATAAAACCCTCCATCTACTCGTCATACATTTGTCATTGTATACAGCAAAATACAAAACTTTATCACACCTTTTTTATATAAATCATTGATAATGAATATCATATTTCTATTAATTGTTGTAAGTGTTATTGTTGCAATTGGCTTTTTAGCAGCTTTTATTTGGGCTGTAAGAAGTGGTCAATATGATGATGATTACACACCAGCAGTACGTATTCTTTTCGATGATGAATTGAAACGCAATCCAAATGAAGAGTAATCATTCTTAATTGAACAACTCAATAAAATGACTACTCCTAAACTATATTTAAGATGAATACAAAATTAGAAACTTTCTATTATGACAACAAAATCGTCCGAAATTTTGCGTATGCAACAATACTCTGGGGACTTGTTGGTTTCTTAGTAGGTTTAATCGCTGCACTACAACTGGTATTACCTCAATTGAACTTGAATCAATACTTGTCTTTTGGTCGTTTGCGACCTTTACATACGAATGCTGCGATTTTTGCCTTTGTAGGAAACGGAATTTTTATGGGTGTTTACTACTCACTACAACGTCTTCTCAAAACTCGTATGTATAGCGACCTTTTGAGTAAGATTAACTTCTGGGGCTGGCAAGCAATTATTGTTGCAGCGGCACTTTCATTACCTTTAGGTTATACTTCTGGTAAAGAATATGCAGAGTTAGAATGGCCAATTGATATAGCAATCGCTTTAATATGGATTGTATTTGGTATCAATATGTTTATGACGATTCTAAAACGTCGTGAATCTCACCTTTATGTAGCGATTTGGTTTTATATCGCAACTTGGGTTACAGTTACAGTTTTGCACGTTGGTAATAACTTGGAGATTCCATTCACCATGATGAAATCTTATCCTGTTTTTGCTGGTGTTCAAGATGCCTTAGTACAATGGTGGTACGGACACAATGCAGTTGCATTTTTCTTAACAACGCCTTATTTAGGTTTAATGTATTACTACTTACCTAAAGCGGCAAATCGTCCAGTTTATTCTTATAAATTATCAATTATTCACTTTTGGGCGTTGATATTTATCTACATCTGGGCTGGACCTCACCATTTATTATATACCGCTTTACCAGACTGGGCTCAAACATTGGGAATGGTATTCTCTATTATGTTGATTGCACCTTCTTGGGGCGGAATGTTGAATGGTTTATTGACACTTCGTGGAGCTTGGGACAAAGTTCGTGAAGACCCGATTCTGAAATTCTTAGTTGTTGCTGTGACAGCTTATGGTATGTCAACTTTTGAAGGGCCAATGATGTCAATCAAAGCGGTCAACGCTATTAGTCACTATACGGATTGGACAATCGCTCACGTACATATTGGTACTTTGGGTTGGAATGGATTTATGACATTTGGTATTTTATACTGGTTGTTACCACGTATTTTCAATACAAAATTACACTCTGTAAAATTAGCAAATCAACACTTCTGGATTGGTACTTTAGGGATTTTATTCTATGCTGTTCCTTTATATTGGGCAGGTTTCACACAAAGTTTGATGTGGAAAGAGTTTACAGCTGATGGTGTTTTGGCTTATGGTAACTTCTTAGAAACTGTAACTCAAATTTTACCAATGTATGCTTTACGTGCATTTGGTGGTTTCTTATATATCATTGGTGCGATTATGATGACTTACAATTTAATCAAAACCGTTAAAAGTGGTCAATTAGAAGCTAATGAAGCGGCTCAAGCTCCTGCTCAAGTTCATCATGAAAGTGATGGACACTGGCACAGATGGATAGAAACACGTCCTGTTCAAATGTTAGTTGGTAGTTTAATCGTTATTTTGATTGGTGGTTTGGTAGAAATCATTCCTACATTCTTAGTAAGTTCTAATGTTCCACAGATTTCAACAGTCGAACCTTATACACCGCTTGAGTTACATGGTCGAGATATTTACATCAAAGAAGGTTGTTATACTTGTCACTCTCAAATGATTCGTCCTTTCCGTTCAGAAACAGAACGTTACGGAGAATATTCAAAAGCAGGTGAGTTCATTTATGATCGTCCATTCCAGTGGGGATCAAAACGTACAGGACCAGATTTACATCGTGTTGGTGGAAAATATCCACACTCTTGGCATTACAATCACATGATTGAGCCGAGTTCGATGTCACCAGGTTCGATAATGCCTGCTTATCCTTGGATGGAAGAAAATGAAGTAGATTTATCAATTACGGGTGCGAAGATTCGAGTATTAAAAACATTAGGAACACCTTATACTTTTGCTGATGGAGATGAAGCTAATGAGGCTTATATGGAACAAGCAGAAGAAGTTGTTGCTGATTTGGAAGAACAGTTGAAAGAACAAGAAATCAAAGTAAATCCAAAATCTGAAATAGTAGCCTTAATTGCGTACTTACAACGTTTAGGTACAGATATTAAGAAAACACCAATGGCAGAGGAGGAAGAGGAATAATATTTAGTTTAAGTAGTTTTAGTGGTTTCAGTAGTTTCAGTAGTTCTTACGGATTACAATCCCGAAGTTTCGGGACAGGCTACTAAAACTACTGAAACTACCTAACTACTAAAACTAATCAAAATGTATAAAAACGTATTAAGAGCCATATCTGATGTTGGCGTATTTGGAAGTATTTCCATTCTTATATTCTTTGTGTTTTTTATGATTGTACTATTCTTCGTTATGCGAA
The DNA here is from genome assembly GCA_045106825.1 of Saprospiraceae bacterium. GTDB lineage: Bacteria > Bacteroidota > Bacteroidia > Chitinophagales > Saprospiraceae > CAWVWD01. The sequence continues at coordinate 15,875 of JBGCFH010000357.1, forward strand.
TGAAAACCTCAACTATTCAACACATAGAAAATTTACCACTTCAAGATTAATTTTTTAGTTTAAGTAGTTTAGTAGTTTAAGTGGTTTAAGTAGTTCTTACGAACTACAACCCCGAAGTTTCGGGACAAGCTACTTAAACTACCCAAACTACCTAACTACTAAAACTATTTTTATAAAATGAAAAAACTATTCTTATTAACCATAGGACTTGGAGTAAGTTATGGAGCTTTTGCTCAAGATGTTGCACAGAATAGTGCAACCGATCCATACTTATTCCAAAAGATAATGACAACTTCCATTTTTATAATTGGTGGAATTGTTATCCTCGCTGCTGTTTTAACCTTACTTCGCTTATCCGAAAGTATGAGTAATAGCATTGTAAAACAATACTTAGCAGAGCAAGGAAAAGAAGGCGAAACTGCATTAGAAACAGTAAAAGCACCTAAAAAACCTTCTTGGATTCAGAGATTAACAGCCGCTGTTCCTGTTGAACATCAAGAAGAAATCGTGTTTGATCACGCTTTTGATGGTATTCGAGAGTTAGACAATAAGTTACCACCTTGGTGGGTTGGTATGTTCTATATTACAATTGTTATTGCTGTTGGTTATTTCTTTTATTATGAAGTATTAGAAATTGGAGATAATACCTTTGTTCAATATAAAAAAGAAATGGCTCAAGCTGAAGAAGCTAAAAAAGCAAGATTGGCTTCTTTAGGTTCTCAAATAGACGAAAGCAATGTAAAACAGCTTACTGACGCTGATGCAATAGCAGCCGGTCAAGCAGAATTTGTTGCTAAATGTGCTGCTTGTCACCTTGCGGACGGTGGCGGAAGTGTTGGACCAAACTTGACTGATAAATATTGGTTACATGGCGGAAGTATTCAAGATGTATTTAAAACCATCAAGTATGGTGTTCCTTCAAAAGGTATGATTGCTTGGGAAAGTCAATTAACACCTATACAAATGCAAAATGTTGCCAGTTTTATATTGTCTTTACAAGGGACAACACCAACAACTGCTAAAGATCCTCAAGGTGAATTGTATATTGCGGAGGCTACAGAAACGACTGACAGCACAGCAACTACACCAGAACCTGAAGACGAAGAAGCAACAGAACCTGAAGGTGAAACAGAGATGTAAAAAATAATTTGTTTTCCATAGAAGAAAGGTAAGTCTTATTAAGGCTTGCCTTTTTTATTGCCTCAACTTATCGTACATTGGTTTGTTACTTTTCTTTTTCATCATAAATAATACAACATTGCTAACAGCAACTTTCAAAAAACACACTTTAGTTTTCAAACAAGCAAGCGGAACGTCACGGGGAATTTTACGCACTAAAGATTCGTATTTTATTATTCTAAAATCATCGAACAAACCGAATATAACTGTAATTGGCGAATGTGGTTTATTGCGAGGTTTAAGTATTGATGATGTGCCGAATTATGAAGAAAAATTAGCCGAAGTTTGTCGAAATATTAATAATTATGAATTTTGGTTAAATGAAGGTTTACGGGAATTTCCATCGATTCATTTTGGTTTAGAAATGGCATTATTAGATTTAAAAACCAATGCAACAAAAACGCTTTTTCCTTCTGATTTCACTAATAATAAAAAACCGATTAATATAAATGGTTTGATTTGGATGGGCGAAAAACAGTTTATGTTTGATCAAATTAAAACGAAATTAGATGAAGGTTGGAATTGTATTAAATTGAAAATTGGTGCGATTGATTTTGAGGCAGAAATAGAGTTGTTGAAATATATTCGTAGTCAATTTTCTAAATCCGATATTGAACTTAGAGTTGATGCAAATGGTGCGTTTTCTCCTGAAAATGCGTTAGAAAAACTCAACCGTTTGGCAGAAATGGAGTTGCATTCTATTGAGCAACCGATTAAGCAACATCAATGGAATGAAATGGCGAATCTTTGCGAAAAAACGCCTTTACCAATTGCTTTAGACGAAGAACTAATTGGTATTTTTGATATTGCTGAAAAACGAAAAGCAATGGAGATTATTCGACCACAATATTTGATTTTTAAACCGAGCTTTATCGGTGGATTTAAAGGTACACAAGAATGGATTGACTTATGTGATGAGTTCAAAACGCCTTGGTGGATGACTTCCGCTTTGGAGTCAAATATTGGTTTAAATGCCATCGCTCAATGGACAGCAGTTTTAGATAATGATTTGCCACAAGGTTTGGGAACTGGTCAGCTTTATACGAATAATTTGGATTCGCCTTTAAGTGTGAATGGTGGATTATTGAGGTATGATAATGGTAAAAGTTGGGATTTGAGTTTGTTGGGAATTTAATGTAAATTTGGAAAGAAAAAATTATAAAATTTATAAATTATGAAAGGAATAAATTATTTGACTGATGAAAATAATCATAAAATTGCAGTTCAAATTGATTTGAATTTGTATGGCGATTTGTGGGAAGATTTTTATGATAGAATATTGGTAGAACAACGAAAAAATGAAGCATCTACACCTTTCAAACATTTCATCAAAAAATTGAATTAAAATGAATACAATTTATCCAAAATCATATTCTAAATATACTTTTCAAGATTTATTAAACTTAGGCTTAGATACAGAAGTTACCAATATTTTTGAAAAACAAATCAAAGAAGTTGAACCAAGTGATTGGTTAGTACAATCTTTAGAACGAGGTGCAGCCTTTTCGTTAAATACAGAAAAAGCAAAATCTGAATTTATTATTGCACCAATTTTGAATGAAGTCTACACCAATAATAAAGATATTTTTGCGGTTTATTCAGGTTTCAATTTTACAGTAGATAGTGAACGAGGATTACAAGGATTCTGCGATTTTTTACTGGCAAAGTTACCTTTGAATATTATTCCTAATCGTCCAATTATTGCTGTTGTAGAAGCAAAATTAAGTCAAGATTTATCCGCTGCGATTCCTCAATGTGCTGCTGAAATGTTTGCTACTCGAATTTGGAATGAACGTTATGGCGAACCAACGAAAACCGTTTTTGGAACAGTAACAACTGGCGATAATTGGCTGTTTTTGAGATTAGATGAAAGCATGACCGTAAAAGTTGATAAAACCAATTATTCATCTTCACAATTATCCAAATTATTAGGTGTTTGGGACGTAATTATTGATTATTTTAGATAGAAAATGCTTGTACTTAACAATCAAAAATACTCAAAATTAAAATTGCTCACTTTAAGTAACCAAACTTACGACACAAATTGGCAACAATCTTTCTGGAACTTCATCAAAACCTGGTTAGACGAAAACGAATATGTAGAAGTCAAAACTTCAGGCTCAACAGGAACACCAAAAATAATTCGATTAGAAAAAAAACGAATGATTGCGAGTGCGAAAGCAACAGGCGATTTTTTCGATTTAAAACCAAATGATAAAGCCTTACTTTGTTTGCCTTGTGATTATATTGCTGGGAAAATGATGGTTGTTCGGGCAATGGTTTTGGGTTTGAATTTGTATTCGGTTGAACCAACTGGAAATCCATTAGAAAAGGTAGAAAATGAGGGTTTTCAATTCGGTGCAATGATTCCTTTACAAGTTCTCAATTCATTAAAAAATAATCGAAGTCAATTTGAAAATATTGAAAAAATGATAATCGGTGGTGGAGTTGTTGATAGTTCATTATTGAATAAATTACAATCAGTTCAAAATCAATGTTCTGCAACCTATGGAATGACAGAAACGATTACACATGTTGCTGTAAAAACATTAAATGGCGAACAAAAATCGAACGTTTATCAAGCCTTAAAAAATGTCAAATTCTCACAAGACAATCGCAACTGTCTAATTATTAATGCACCTTATTTATCTGAAAATCAAATTATTACGAATGATATTATAAAGTTACACTCAAAGTCAAGTTTTGAATGGTTGGGCAGATTTGATAATGTAATTAATACTGGCGGAATCAAAGTCAATCCTGAACAAATTGAGCAGAAAATCGAATCGTTTATTGAAACTGATTTTTTTATTGCTTCCGCAAATGATGAAAAACTGGGCAGCAAAGTCATTTTGGTAATAGAAAATGAGGGTAAAATCAATCTTGATTTATTAAAAAAACAATTCCAAACCGTTTTATCAAAATTTGAAATGCCGAAATTGATTTATGTTTTACCACAATTTAAAAGAACGGAAACTGGTAAAATTCAGCGAAAGCGAACGATAAAAAATATTAACTATTAGGTATTAATTATTAAAATCCAGACAATCTAAAAACCAAAACTCTTTCCGTCATGCCGAATTTATTTCGGTATCTCCTCAACGTGAGAATACAAAACTTAGAACTTACGTCATTTTTAACTTAGAACTTTTCAAACTTCGTGTCTTTACATTCTGGGAGATACTGAAACAAGTTCAGTATGACGGAAATAGTTAAAGGTTTTAGCTGGTGAATTCAATTCAAATTCATCATTTATAGTTCATCATTTATCATTCTACCTAATCATTCAAAGTTTTCCGTTGAAGGATTGTTTATAAGTTTCAAATCAATTAGAAAAAGTTCCAAAAAAATGTTAATAATATAGTAACTTTTTGTTTATACTTCGTCTAAAAGATGTAAATAAAATTTGAAACAAATTGTGCTAAAATTCGATTAATATAAAGTAGTTTTTACATACAACCTTTGGGAGTAAAAAAGCATCTACATTTAAAACGTGATGCTTTTTTTATTTAAACTACTAAAAATCAATAAATTATAAATACAATGGAATATTTTAAACATTTTTACTTTATAGTTCCAACTATTCGGAACTAAATTCAACGGGAACTTTAAAAGCTCCTGATTTATTAATTATTAAAATTCGGAGGATAATCAAAATGATGACAAAAACAAAACACTTAGTAAGTACAACAATGCACAAAATGGTCTGTAAAACCAATTGCATGGTTCGTACAAATTGGTTCAAATGGAGCGTATTAGGAGTTGTAGTTTGGTTGATTTTTTCAAAAAATATCAACTTTCAAATTAGTGTTGGCGAAAATCCCGCTAACATTATTGAAAAACATCAAATTGACGACCAACCTAAAGTAGTACAAACTACAATGGCTTTAGACAAACCTGTTTCAAAAGTGACGACAACATCCCGAGAACTCGGGAGTCCACCTGGGAAATCTAAACCTAAAACGGATGGGAATCAAGCAAATGATTTTTCAAA
>JBGCFH010000358.1:0-20318 GCA_045106825.1 Saprospiraceae bacterium
CACGCAGATTTTTTTTGATAAAAAAATGATTTTGTTAATGAAAAATCTGCATAAATCTGCGAAACCTGCGTGAGATGATTGTTTTGCAAGGCAAAACGCAATATTTTCGTTTTTAAATTTAATATCAGCGAAACATGAATAAACAGTTTAGAAAATGAAAACAATCAAAGGTGATTTAATACAAAGATATAAGTATCGACTAATCACGAATCACTAAATAATAGTAAAACTATCATTTGATAAATAGTTGTTTACTAATAATTTAATATCTTTGCACCTCGAAAGCCGTTTTGGCTTGAAAATCAAATTAATACGATACTTTCTTAGACCTTTTAGAATTAACTATTTTAAGAAAATACATTATTAAACATAAAATTATACGATGGCAACTACGTCAGATATTCGTAAAGGAATGTGTTTAGAAACAAACAATGATACTTATATTATTGTGGAGTTTTTACATGTTAAGCCGGGAAAAGGAAACGCTTTTGTCCGTACTAAAATTAAAAGTTTAACCACAGGAAAAGTGTTAGATAAAACATTTTCTGCTGGACATAAAATCAAAGATGTTCGTATAGAACGTCGTAAGTTCCAATATTTATACAGCGATGGTGAATTATACCACTTTATGAATACTGAAACTTATGAACAAATTGGTTTGGAAGAAGCAATGGTTCCTGCGCCTTTATTATTAAAAGAAGGAACAAATGTTGAAATGTTATTTCACGCAGTTAAAGAAATTCCTTTAACTTGTGATATGCCACAATATGTTGAACTTAAAATAACGTATACAGAACCAGGTGTTCGAGGAGATACGGCAACGAATGTTAGTAAACCTGCAACGGTAGAAACTGGTGCAGAAATTCGTGTTCCTATTTTTATCAACGAAGGAGATATTGTCAAAGTAGCTACAGAAGATGGCAGCTACGTTGAGCGAGTAAAGAAATAAGATATATGCTAACCATTTTGTATCACAAAAATGAAAAATCAATTTTGTAATACAGACTAAAACCTTGTCGATAATATGAAAATCAAGGAAATTCAAGATTTAATCAAACTTATCAGCGAAACAGGAATTGATGAGTTTAACTTTGAGCAAGAGGATTTGAAGTTGAATATTATTAATAATAAAGAGGCGAAAATCATTGAAGGCTCTGGTCAACCTCAAATTATTCATGTTCCAGCAGCAATGCCTCAGCAACATTATGCACCAGCTCCACAAATAGCTGCACCAGTCGCACCAGCTGCATCTGCTCCTCAAACTGCTGCACCAGCAGCAAAAGACGAAGCTCCTGCAAGTTCTACAATTGAAATTAAATCTCCTATTGTTGGTACATTCTATCGTTCTGCTTCACCAGATAAACCAGCTTATGTAAAAGTTGGTGATAAAGTAAGTAAAGGACAAACGGTTTGTATCGTTGAAGCAATGAAATTATTCAACGAAATCGAATCAGAAGTTTCTGGTACAATCGTTAAAGTAATGGTTGAAGATGCTCAACCTGTAGAGTATGACCAAGTTTTATACTTAGTTGAACCTTAGTCAGTCAACAGTTTTTTAGTTGGCAGTTTGCAACAAACTGTACACTTAGATTGATGAATTGATTTTAATTTCAAAAAAATTTAAAACTTATGTTCAAGAAAATACTCATAGCAAATAGAGGTGAAATTGCTTTGCGAATTATCAGAACGTGTAAGGAAATGGGTATTAAAACGGTTGCCGTTTATTCAACAGCCGATCGTGAAAGCCTTCATGTTCGTTTTGCTGACGAAGCCGTTTGTATTGGACCAGCTTCTTCAAAAGAATCTTATTTAGATGTAACGAAGCTGATGGCAGCCGTTGAAATCACAAACGCTGATGCGATTCATCCAGGTTATGGATTCTTAGCAGAAAATGCTGATTTTGCAGAAATTTGTACCGAATATGGTCTAAAATTTATCGGGCCAAGCCCAGAGCAAATTCGCAAAATGGGTGATAAAATCACTGCGAAAGAAACAATGATTGCTGCTGGTGTTCCTTGTGTACCAGGAACTGGTGGTTTATTGGAAGACGTAAAAGCAGGTCTTAAAACTGCGGAAGAAATCGGTTATCCAGTTATTCTAAAAGCAACTGCTGGTGGAGGTGGAAAAGGAATGAGAATTGTTTGGAAACCGGATGACTTAGAATCAGCTTGGACTTTAGCGACCAATGAAGCAGCCGCTTCTTTTGGTAATCCTGGGGTTTATATGGAAAAATTCATCGAAGAACCTCGCCATATTGAGTTTCAAGTTATTGGCGATCAATACGGAAATGCGGCACACTTTTCAGAACGTGATTGTTCTATTCAACGTCGTCATCAAAAATTGGTGGAAGAAGCACCTTCTCCTTTTATGACCGATGATTTGCGTGAAAGAATGGGAACGGCAGCAGTTAACGCTTGTTTAGCAATCAAGTATGAAGGTGTTGGTACAGTTGAGTTTTTGGTGGATAAACATCGGAATTTTTACTTTATGGAGATGAATACTCGTATTCAAGTAGAACATCCTGTAACCGAAGAAGTCATAGATATTGATTTAATTAAAGAACAAATCAAAGTCGCTGCTGGTCATGAGATTTCTGGAGAAAATCTTTATCCAACCATGCACGCTATGGAATGTCGTATCAATGCGGAAGATGTTCGTTACAATTTCCGTCCGACACCAGGGAAGATTTTATCTTTCCATAGTCCAAAAGGCCATGGTGTTCGTGTAGATACACACGTTTATGCAGGTTACACGATTCCTCCGTATTACGATTCAATGATTGCAAAATTGATTTGTCGTGCAAAGACTCGTGAGGAATGTATTGAAAAAATGGCTCGTGCATTAGATGAATTTATTGCAGAAGGTGTAAAAACAACTGTTCCTTTTCATCGTCGATTAATGCAAGATGAAAGTTTCCGTAACGGAGATTTTCATACTGGATTCATTAATACATTTAATATGGAATTTACAGATGAAGAAGTATCTTAATATTTTTCATTATTGAAAAATACTTTTTTATAAAAAATATCGTTTTTATTATTGTTGAAAATACAGATGATAGATAATATAAATTATTATCAAAATAATTTACTTGTAAACCTCAACATATTGAAGCAAAATTTTTAGTATTCTCAAAAATTCCGAAGCAAAAGGAATTAAAAAGGGTTGGAGTGGTGTCCAACCCTTTTCTATTTAATGGAATGTGTCAAAAAATGGTTGTAATGAAAACCTAATAATGGTTTACCTTATTATTAAATCATGACAATTAGGTAAGTCACTGATGAAAAATATCAGTTGAAACGTATATTGAGCATAAATTTCAAACCTTTTTAGTATGACAAAATTAACATTATCTATAAAGAAAGAAGTCCTTCAAACGGTACAATCTTATACCGATGAAAACGGTCAAACATTGAATGATTTGATTGAAAATTATTTCAAATTGATTAGTCAAAGAAGAAAGCCTAAGTTACATCAAGAATTATCGCCTCGTGTGCAGCAATTGAGAGGAATTATCAAATTAGATAAAAACACATCTTATAAAGATTTATTAACCGAAGAATTATCTAAAATTTAAAGATTATAAAATCCCTAATTTTACACTTGATGGTCATTTGAAAACTATGAACGAATAATTTTTATGGAAATAAAAATCATTTTTTGTACATTAGTTTTTTTATAATCAAATTCCAAAAAATGACTTTTCTTGATTTAGCCGAATTAATTTTAAACCAATCTGATAAGCCTTTAACTGCTAATGAAATTTGGCAATTAGCCGAAGAAAAAGGATTAACAAAACAGTTAAATACAAAAGGAAAAACTCCTTGGGCAACTTTGGGTGCAAGGCTTTATGTAATGTCAAGAAATGAAGATTCCATTTTTACCGCTATTGGAAAACGTCCAAAACGTTTTTATTTAAATAATAAAAATTATGATATAAATTTTGAAGAATATCAAGAGGGGAAAACAGAGGAAGAAACGGACATTTCAAAGGAAAAAACACAAAAAACATATTTAGAAAAAGACTTACATCCGTTTTTAGCACATTTCGCATTTTATAGTTTAAAATGTTATTCTAAAACAATTAATCATAGTACTTCGAATAAAAAAAGTTTTGGTGAATGGGTTCATCCTGATATGGTTGGTTGTATATTTCCTATTGATGAATGGGATAATGAACTATTAGAACTTAGTTCTGCTGTTGGTAATACATCAGTTAAGTTTATTTCTTTTGAATTAAAGAAGAGTTTAAATTTATCAACTTTACGAGAGAAATTTTTCCAAACAGTTTCTAATTCGTCTTGGGCTAATGAAAGTTATTTGGTTGCTGCTGAAATTTCTCAAAATGAAGATTTTGAAGAAGAATTAACTCGTCTTTCAAGTGCTTTTGGAATTGGAGTAATTCAATTAGATATAGAAGATCCTGATTCAAGCAAAGTATTGTTTCACCCAAAATCGAAAGAAAATTTAGATTGGGATACAATGAATAAATTAACTTCAATGAATAAGGATTTTAGGCAGTTTGTAAAACGTGTTAGAATTGATATGAAAAATAGTGAGATTCGTAAAGAAAAGTATGACAAAATATTAGAAGAAGACAAGTTATTAAAATTAATCAAACCTTAATCTTCCCTATCCAAAATCTCAAAACCAATATTAACCGAATTTCCACTTTCATCCACCAAAGTCAACTCATGTTTTCCCGCTTCTGGTCGCATTTCAAACTCATGAAACGTTTCCGTACTGCCCAAATATTCATTATCCAAATGCCAATAAATTGTGGTATTTGGTTTTCGATGAGCAACAGCAAAAACCGTTTTTCCCAACGTTCCATCTAACTCAATCGGAACAAAAATTTTCATATTATTTTGGTTCGGATAAATCATTCGCATTGGATTTTCGTTGGCAATTGTGGCTTGACAATCTGGTCGATAAGGTGGTAAAACTTGATAATTTGGATTGTTAGTTTTGTAATAAAACTCCTCAACTGGCGGTAAAACAAACCAAGATTTGTGCAGCATTTGCGAAGGTGTAACGCAATTGCCGTGAACACGTTCATTATTATTATCAAAATGAACCGTTTTATGATAAGGACAAACCGCAGAACGTTCGCAAGTTTTCGGCATCAAAACGGTGTCGATGTGTTCGCAAATCGACTTTTCTCGAAAACCACTTTCGGCACAAATTGGCATTTCGACCATTTCATCGTAAGGTGCATCAAACCATTTTGGCGTTTTCAACATATCAAAAATATCAAACAAAATCGGAGCAGCCGCTTTGACACCAACTAAGTCTGGTCTTCCTTCGCCATCAGCATTTCCGACCCAAACTCCGACTGTATATTGAGGCGTTACGCCAATTGCCCAAGCATCACGAAAACCGAACGACGTTCCAGTTTTCCAAGCGATTCTTTTTTTACTTTGGAATATTTCCCACGAACCATCTTCCGCTGGTCGCTCAACATCTAACATCGCTTCAAAAGCAGCATAAATCGCAGCAGCACTTAGTTTTGGTGGTTCTTCTATCCAGTTTTTCTTTGGCGTTTTTTTTCTTTTCGCTTGCGCTTGTCCCGAAACTTCGGTGGCTAAATAATGAGCATTTCGGAAGTCATTCGGATTGTACAATCCATTTTCGGTATAAGCATTTTCCAACGTTCTTCCCATCGACGCATAAATACTGGTGAGTTCCCAAAGATTACCTTCTGCTCCGCCCAAAATCAATGGTAAACCATAATGACGAGCATTTTTTTTAATCGTCGTCATTCCTAAATTTTGCAAATTGAAATGAAATTTTTCTAAGCCATATTGTTGTAACATTCGTATCAACGGAACATTCAACGAGCGAGAAATAGCTGTTTTTGCAGGAACAACGCCATCGTAAGTTTGCTTATAATTTTCGGGTCGATAATTGTGTAATTGTGTTGGAATATCAGGAACTAAAGTCGTTGGCGTAATCAATCCTTCGTCCAACATCAAGGCATATAAAAACGGCTTCAAAATACTTCCTGTACTTCGAGGAGCAGTTATGACATCAACATCTTGTCCATGATTTTCATTAGAATTTCTATCTTCGACATTGCCTAAATACGCTACGGTTTCGCCCGTTTTGGTATCAATAATCAAGGCTGCAATATTGTGAATACCATTTCCCGAAAGGGATTTATGATGTTGTAAAGCGATTTGATTAATTCGCTGTTGTATATTTTTATTAATCGTTGTTTGTATTCGTGTTTTTTGATTACTTCCGAATCTATAATTGGCGAAAGCTCTATCTAATAAATGTGGTGCAAGTTGCGGTAATGGCAACGGTTTATCAGGAATCGGTTCCGTTTTGGCAAGTTGACAAGTTGTGCTGTCGATGTCGCCTTTTGCCAACAATTTGTCTAACAACCGATTGCGTTTTGCTTCCAAGGCATCACGATTTCTACCTGGATGAATTAACGCTGGAGCGTTCGGTAAAACGGCTAAAGTTGCGGCTTCTGACCAAGATAATAGTTCGGCTGATTTGCCATAATATCGCCACGAAGCGGCATCAATTCCGACGACATTTCCACCAAAAGGTGCGTGAGAAGCGTAGAGTTTTAAAATGCTTGATTTCTTATAACCAACTTCCAAACGAGTTGCCAAAATCGCTTCAATAAACTTCTCCCAAATACTTCGAGATTTGCCTTTTCGAGATAAGCGAATGACTTGCATTGTTATCGTACTTCCGCCACTAACCACGGATTTTTCTTGGATGTTTTGCTTGATTGCTCGACCGATTCCGATTGGATCAATACCTGGATGATACCAAAAACGTTTGTCTTCAAAAGTTACGATTGCTTTCGCAAATTTGTCTGGAACATTGTCCGTTTCTGGAAAACGCCATTGTCCATCGGTTGTAATTTTTGCACCAAGTAGATTGCCGTTGTTATCTTCTAAAACGTAACTTGTTGGATCATTGAATAGTGGATTTGGGAGAATTTGCCAATAGATTATTAATAAAATAGCAAGTGCAAACCACGTTTTTTTTTTGTGTTTGACGAATAGAAATGTGTGGAGAACACGAATTTTGCGGATATAGCGGATTTTTGCGGAGTTCATTTTTGTTTTTTGGAACACAGATTTTGCGAATAAAGCGGATTGTAGCGAAGTATTTTTTAATATTTTTTGCATAAATCCGTCATATCCACAAAATCAGTGTTCTCTCACTCAATCAGCATTCTTTCCTAAATTCTTCCCGTATATTCATCTGCTTCATGTTCTGGATTATCTAAGTTCGTAAAGTTGCCATCGGTTTCTCTATCGAAGAAAATATCATCTTGATTTGGTAAGTCTCGAACTGGTTTATAAACATCTTCCACGACATTAGTCGTCAAATCTTCTAATCGTTTGTTGACTTCTTCGGGTTTCAAATCTTTATAAACCACTTCAGCTTGAATTTTTGTGATTTCTTTAGCCACTTTTGCACGTTCTTCAGTCAATTTTTTAAGTGTATTTGCTTCCATTCGGCGAAGTTCTGCATCTAATTTGTCATCTGTTTTTGCTCGAATAATGCCTTCTAAAGCATACACTAAACGATTCAAAATTTTATACACTAACAAACCACCAAAACCACCAAGTAAGGAAATCGTTACTTTACGACTTAGAATCAATCCGACACTGCTATCATCAGCGATATTTAAATAAATTAACTCTGATAATATCAAACCTGAAATTAAACCCATTGCAAATTCAATCCAGTAAGAGGCTTCATAAGTCGGATTATAAGTATAATTTGTGACGTATTCTCTTGCACGAAATAATGCATGAAACGAAGCACCTAAACCTGCTGCGGCAATCAAAAATGCTGCGTTTAAGACTAACGTCCAACTTCGATAAGTAAAAATACTGGTTTCTTGTCCATCAATTTTGATAAGGTCAGATGTGCCTAAAGCGATCAAAGCAACCAAACAGATAAATGCTGCTGCCAACAATCGACGAATCAACGGTACAGAACCGAATACTTGCCAACGACCATTGCGAATAGATTCATATTGATATAATAATAAAGTCTGTGGACGTGCTGGTGTGACAATTTGCACTAATGTGTTGTGGCAATGTCCTAAAGTCAATATATCATCCATGGATAATTGAAATGGCGTAGAATCACTCATCCATTCATTATTCATAATCTGTAAACTATTCAGATTCGGAACTTTAGACGAAACACTTTTAAAATCCGTAATTAAATGTGGCGGTATTTGCTTCCCATTACTTGATGCATGTTTAAGCATTGCTTCACATTGTCTGTATAGTAATTCTTCAGATGAAAGTGGGTGAAAATTTTCGTGTGTTATTTTTTTTATTGACATCTTTATATACTGATTTTTATTGTTATCTTAATATATCGATTACCTCTGGTGTAATATTAGGTCTACAAGGTATAAAAATATTCTAAGCATTGCAATAACAAGTAAAGTCGTGAAGAATAAAGTACAAAATCGGCTTATTGAGTTATTAATTATTTTACTTTTGACGCTCAAAAGATATTTTTAAGAACGATTTTAATCTTTTCCACCGTTACAAACTGTAATAATTATAGCTGATTATTTATAAAATATATTTTGATGAAAAAACAACTACAACAAACTACTTTTATACTACTACTTACGTTTATTTCAACGGCTACTTTTGCACAAAAAAAGTTAAAATATGATAAAGCATATTTTGATAAGTTTCCAACTTATGAAGCCGTTATTGAAGCTTATTTTGCTAAAAATGAATTTGATAGAACAACTGGACAATCAATGAAATTTGCCAAAAAACATGATGGTTGGTACGGTGTTTTTACGAATGAGAAGTTTGAAGAAATTGATGAATGGTTAATCTGGAGTGCAAAAACAACTTCATTCAAAAACCTCAAAATTAAAGGGGCAAATGCTGGTGATAGTCGTTCTATTGAAAAGGCAAAGAAGAAATATATTCGAGGTCTTGATCCAATGTTTTTTGCTCAATATCCGCTTTATGGTTATCATGGTTATGAAGATGATATTATCAAATTATTAGAAAATGAAGCAAATTTATCAGCGGAGATATTAGATGCTTTAGCTCGTTCGTACTCTTCGAAAGGAATACAAATCTTGACGCCAGGTCAATTTGGAGGCAAAAAGAAAACTTTGAAATATGACCAAACTTTCAATCCAAACGATTGGGAAACAGAGGTTTTAGAGGAGTTTGTGGAATTGATGAATAAATCTATTGCAACGTTTAAAACGCTGTCTGACAAATATCCTGATTACCAAACAATTGTAGGAAATATTAAGACAAAATATTACAACGAATATATGTCAGCATATTATGTTTTGAAATATTCAGGCAAAACGGATTTAGCTAAACAATATTTAGTCGATGATTTATATACCGATTTTCACCTAAAAACAGCCGAAAATTATCTAAAAACTTGTGCAACGAATGCGATTTTATTTACTACCGGTGACAATGATACTTATCCTTTAATCTATGTTCAAGATAAGTTAGGCATTCGTAAAGATGTTAAAATTATCAATACAAGTCTGGCGAGTTTGGGGCGATATATTCATTTTATAAAAAACGAATTTAAGCTGCCAACAACATTGGAACTGGATAAATATAAACTGGATAATCATAATTATATTGGTATTATAAATGAGGTTGAATCGGTGGATTTACAGGATTATTTTAAAGCTGTAAATGAAGATGAAAACATTTATATTGATGAAGTCTCTGGTGTGCGTTATTTACCTTCAAAACAAGGTACTTTCGTTGTTCAACCAACGGAATCAAATGAATCAAGCGTTCATTTTTATTTTAATAAAAACTATATAGTCAAAAGTGAAATTTTCATTTTAGATTTGATTACAACCGATAATTGGCAAACGCCAATTTACTTTTCAGTTGGTAGTTATTATACGACAAAAGGGTTGGGAATACAGGATTATATAACATTAGAAGGTTTATCCTATCGCTTTTTTCCAAAAAGTAAAGATGAACTTAGTTTGTTAGAAACGAATATTTTATACAATTTTAAATATCAAGAAAATAATAATATTGATTGGTTTTCGACCGATAATTCAATACATCTGAATTATTATCAAACAGCATTTTTAGAGTTATTAAAGTTTCGCAAAGATTACTCTTTACAAGTTGAAGTGATATTGGAGAGAATGGAAATGTTTTTTCCACATGCAACGATAAGTTATAAATATCAAGCTGCTGATTTTGCTGATTTTTGTTATGATGCAGAAATGATGGAAGAAGGCGATGCGTTTATCAGAAATGAAGTAACACACGTTCATCAATATTTCAAAAGTATCGAAAATAAGAAAGAATTGACGTATTTCGACAAGCAAACAGTACGAACGATGCTTTATACTGCAAGACGATTGACAAAAATAGCAAGAACTAATGAACGAGAAGCATTTATCAATTTAGCAGATGATTTTCAGCAATATTTGATTAAGTATGGTGAGTAGAAGTGATTGTGTCGCTTCGCTTATTGTTTGACGAATAGTTTTTACTGAAAACGAACAATCAAACAATCAGCGACAAAGGAGCGACACAATCATTTCCTTTTTGTCCATCTATCTGGTGCGACATGTTTCGCCAAAATTCGTTTTTTTTCCGTTCGGACTTTAGCATTTCCTTTGAGTTTCCACAAAATATCTCTGGCGTGTTTGCCAGCTTTTTCGTTATTGACGATGGGTTTTGGATAATTTTCACCAATAATACAGCCGTACATTTGCTGTTCAATGTCGGTCATTTTATAAGGTTCGTGAATCAATTCAGTCGGAACATTTTCGAGTTCTTTTACCCATTTTTTGATAAAAACACCATTTGCATCTTTTTCGATAGATTGCTTAATCGGATTGTAGGAGCGAATTGTATTTGAACCAGTCACGCCAGCTTGCATCTGAAACTGTGGAAAATGAATACCAGGTTCGTAATCCAAAAACTGTTGAGCTAAGTGATACGCACCGCTTTGCCAAGGTTGCCACAAGTGATGTGTCAAAAACGAAACGACACACGCACGCATCCGAAAGTTCAAATAACCAGTCGCTTTGACACATCGCATACACGCATCAATTAGCGGAAAACCAGTTTGTCCGTTTTTCCATGCTTTCGCAAAATTAGGATTCAGCGGTTGTACCAATTGTTCTTTGATGCCTTGATTGATGTGTTCAAATTCCATTCGACATTCGGACTCAAATTTTTGTATAAAATGACAATGCCAATGCAATCGAGAAACGAAATTATGTAAATCTCGCTTAAACGGCGAAGTCCGTAAATTCGCCTGTGTGTATTGATAAACCTGACGAATCGACAAATTTCCCCAAGCTAAATAAGGCGAAATTCGGCTACAAGATTTGCGGCTATTTGCTGGCTTTGAAATATCTCTCGAATAATTCCGACTTCGTTCTTGCATAAATGTTCGCAAATATCGCCAAGCCAAACGCTCACCACCTTTTTGCATTTGTGCAGGTTGTTTGAGGAGTTCGGGAAGCGTTTTGACGAAAGTCAAATTAACCGTTTTATCCGTATCAATATTTTTAAAAACAGCTTTTTCTAACACTGGATTTTGAAGCGGCGACACCACCATTTCCATAAATTGTTTATCCCAATTTTTACGATTTTTCAATCCTCGAATAATGCCGTTAGTTTGGGATTCTTGCCATTTGATTTGATGTGTTTTGAAAAACCGTTTCATCATTTTATCTCTATCAAACGTGACTTTCGTCCCAATTTCCTGATAAGAAAAAACAGTCGTAATCGGTTCGATTTGCATCAAATACTCGAAAACAGGAATAACTTCGTCATAGAAAATATGAACTTGTGTATTAAACGGTCGAAGTTGTTCATTAATCACTTCCAGCGATTGCCACACAAATCGCCAATGACGAATATTCCAATCAGAATATTGCTGAACCGAAGGTTCAAAAACGTACAATAACAAAGTCGGTTCATTCGCCTCAATCGCTTCGCAAAGCGGTTTGTGGTCATGTAGTCGCAAATCTCGTTTAAACCAAATTATATTCAACAGTTCGTGATTAAAATGTTTTGATAATGTAGTTCTAACCGCTGATTGGAATTGTTGTTTATGATTTTATGGAATTTTGATTGTTGTTGTGAAAATGTTTTGCGTTTTGAATTTTTTGTTTTGATTCTTTTTGGGAAAATTCAACGTCTCGTGACAACACGAAGTGTCGTTTCTGCTTTTATTTTATACCGTATTCTTATTTTATTTTAATAATAATATTTCTGTGTTCACATTCATGATTATTTATATAGGAATACTTTAACCGATTTATATAAACCTTATCATTAGACAATATCATTTGTAAGTTATTTCTAATTTTCATATCAATATTTTTATCCTAATTGTAGTATTTAGATATAAAAATCACTTCATTATCTCGTTCAACAACTAATTCAAACTCTAATATTTTTGCAGATGCAGAAAGATTAGTATTAGCTGAGTGAACTCGAAAATAATTTTCAAGTAGCTCCGACTTTTTCATTTCAATTGTATCATCAAAATATGTTGTGTACGTACCTATTTCTAAAGTAAATGGCAAGTATTCAACAGTAATTTCACAAGAGTCAATGAATATTTTTTTACTATTAACTATATGAAATAATTTCACTATTGATTTTCCAATAAATGAAGGTTTATATTTATACCCATATTTATCAGAGAATATAACACCATTCGTTGTCTGAAACTCTTTGGATATTGTATCAAAAAGTCTATCAAACTCAATGTAATTGTGAACACCGAGATATGCTATATTACTATCTTGGTTAAATCCATAAATTTTAAAATCGCAATTTTGAGCGATTCCACTTAAAATGAATTAGTAAATTATGAATAATTGACCTTACAACCGACTACTTTGAACATTAATAATCCGTTCTCGAATTTTGCTAATATGATAACGCATGGCTAAACGAGCCGTTTCCGCATCTTGTAGTTCAATGGCGTTTAGGATATTTTGGTGTTCTTGTAGCACTTCTTTATTTCGAGTTGGTGCGATGTTATTTTTAACACTTTCTCTTGATAGGCTTTGCCCGATTGCCATGGTTTTCTTTAATCCAATATCAATGTTTTCCAGCAATTGAGCGAAAATCTCATTGCCTGAGGCTTGAGCAATGGATAAATGAAAATCAAGGTCGGCTTTGATGGATAATTTTTGAGCATCAAAGTCTGTTCGCATGACTTCAAGCGCTTCTTTTATTTTTAATAATTGCTTATCGGTTCTTCTAATTGCGGCTAAGGCTGCGGCTTCGCTTTCCAATGCCATTCTGACTTCGTGACTTTGTAGAATATTCGCAATATCATTTGCAGAAGCAAAACGGGCGAGGTGCTGCAACGGACTATGTTTCACGAAAGTGCCTAAACCTTTTCGGGTATAAACTAATTCGTCGGCTTTCAACTTCGTAATCGCTTCTCTAACAATCGGTCGAGATACTTGAAATGATTTGCACAATTCGTTTTCAGATGGCAATTTATCACCTTCTTTGAGCATTCCCGAAATTAGCCAATCCAAAATTTGTTCATAAAGTTGGTTTGCGAGTTTCTTTGATTTGGTCGGCTTGATGTTTAAATTAATCATTGATGGCTTTTCTATCCATAGGTTTCACCTATGGTTATTCATATTGAACTCTTCCAGAGTTATTAAAAAATGCTCACTTTACAACCTTGGAAAGGTTGAACATGAGTAACCATCCCGAGTTTTCGGGATGGAATAAAGCAAAAGTCTGAACTGTACCCAGTAATGACTGCAAGGTACTTAATAATCTTTTCGATTTTAAAAAATATAGTTTATACCAAACCCTAACTGCATATTTCTCAAACTATAAATATCAGGTTTATCAAGATAAAAACGACCATCTCGGTTTTCATTTTTATATAAAAGCGTTATCGCATACGTAAATCGGCTCATTATTCCTATGTGTTCATTGATATATATTCCGCCACCTATTCCGACTGCCAAATCATTTCTATTAAAATCATTTTGAATATCAAAAAAAGTATCATAATCATAATTCGGACTATTCTCAAGGTCATTAATTCTAAATCCGAATAATCGATTATAAATAATTCCGCCCTCAATGCTGCCAACTCCAATTTTAGTATCTATTTTTTTATGATAAAAAATAGGCACTTCAATATAATCCAAGGAAATAAATCGACTGTTTTGTTGTCCTGATACAAATTGAGCTGGATTTTTACTACCTTTTCTATTGTACTGCATTTCAAACACCAACTCCGAAGTTTTACCTATTCGTGCAATTGCCCGAAGTCCTCCAAACATTCCAAATTTATCATAACCAGCATAATAATCGCCATCAATTTGCGACGTATTCACCCCTAAAATTAGTCCTGCATTAAACCTATTTTTGCTACGTTTTTGTGCATTAAGAGCGGTTGTGACCAATCCTGTTAATAGTAAGAAAATTAGAATTTTTTTCATTTTAGGTGTGTTTTTATTTGAAACGATAAACCATATCGGTTTTGAAAACCGACACTGTTACACCAATCATCACATAGATTTTTTCCCAGCTCGAATCATCAACGCACTAATACCACCAATAAATAAAGCCAATATCAAAATCACAATCCGACCTTTTACAGGATTTGGAATAAATAACAGCAACGCAATAAAAACAGCAACCGCAGCACCAAAACGTCCAATTACGGTTAATTGTCTAAGGTCATTTCCTTCTCCGATTTCTTTTTTAAAATCAATTGGTGTTTTCATGGTTTTAAAGAACTTATCAACCATCAGTCGATGTTCAGAATTTTTAGCTGGTGCAAAAAGCGTTGATATTAAAAAGCCAAAAGTTCCTGCTATAAAAATACCAAAAAATTGTTGTTGAAAATTCCATTGGAAACCATCGCTAAATTCTTGTGAAAATCCAAAATAAGTCAACGACACATCAAAAAAGGCAAGACTTGCAATGATTAAAGCACAGCCAATAGATAGTAATGCAGCCCACCAAGGCGTTTGTCGAATGAATAGCCCCCAAAGTAATGAAATCGTAATAGGCATTAATAAAAGTGTTCCTACGGTCAACATGATTTCAAATATTCCTGAACCATCTTGTTGTGCAAAATACAAAGATAGCAAGACGACTAAAAATCCCATTACCCAAGTCAACGACCTTCCGTAATGTAGCAATTCCAATTCTTCTTTGGGTTTCCACTTGAAAAATCGGGACAATTTTGGATAAATGTCTTTTATAATAATCGCTACATTGGTATTCAAACCTGTATCCATTGAACTCATCGTTGCGGCAAGGATAGCCACCACAATTATTCCAACTAACCCAACAGGCAAAAGGCTAATACTCGCCACCGCATAACTTGCTTCGGCAGGTTTACTAATATCAAAAGCCATTACTAAATCGGGATATAAAATTCGGGCAACCATTGGCGGTAAAAACCAAAAAATACTTCCTAATAACATTAATATTCCACCAAGTAATGCCGCTTTTCGTGCGGCTTGACCATCTTTGACCGAAAAATATCGAGGTGCGGCACTCATCGAATTAAAAACGATAAACTGCTTCATCATCATTGCACTGACCCAGCCCCAAGTATAAGCACCGCCAAAAAGGGTGGCAGAATTGACCATGCTGTATTTTTCTTCAAGACCATTTGCGGTGATTTCTTGAAATAAATTATTAATACCACCAATTTCATCTAAACAGAGCCAAGCAACGATTAAAGTCAGCGGAACGAGAATCAGTCCTTGTAAAAAATCGGTTGCCATAACTGCCCAACGTCCACCAGTTGCAGAGTATAAAAGCACGACAATTCCACAAGCAATAATCACATAATTAATATCGTATCCGAATACGGAAGAACAAAAAATCCCTAAACAATAAAGTGCCATTGCAGAATACAAAATCCTTATCGGTACTTCGTAAAGTGCGTAAAAATTACGAGTTTTTTCTCCGAATCGCAAGGCGATGGCTTCAGGAAATGTCGTCACTCTCATTTGTCTGAGCCAAGGCCCCATAAATAGATAATTCGCCAAAAATCCAAGTACATTTCCAATGTAAATAAACATCACCGTAAAACCTGCTTCGTAAGCAATTCCTGCTGCACCTGTAAATGTCCACGCACTAAATATACTCATGAATGCACTACTTCCGACCAGCCACCAAGTTCCCTTACTTCCGCCTTTGAAATAGTCATCTGTATTCGATGAAAATTTCTTA
Source organism: Saprospiraceae bacterium (assembly GCA_045106825.1). Taxonomy (GTDB): domain Bacteria; phylum Bacteroidota; class Bacteroidia; order Chitinophagales; family Saprospiraceae; genus CAWVWD01. Next base: position 16,224 of record JBGCFH010000358.1, read on the forward strand.
AAAGAAAGACCAACCGCAATAATCAGTACGAGATAACCTACTATCACGAAGTATTCTATATTTGAAATTTCCATTTTTTATTTATTAAATTAAATTCTAAAAGCCACGAATCCATGAATAAATTTTATCCGTTTAAAATTCGTGCATTCGTGACTTTTAATGCCTCATTTAAAATTATAACTATTTCATAAACACAAACTACATATTATAAACACCACCGTTAATATCAAGTGTTGCACCAGTAATAAAACCATCATATTCAGATGCTAAATACAAAACTGCTCGTGCGACATCATCTGCATTACCAGCTCGTTGGATAGGAATACCCGAAACTGTTTTAGCCGCAGATTCTTTCGTTGTATGTGTATTGTGAAATGCCGTTCCAAGAATAAGACCTGGTGCAACTGCATTAACACGAGTACCTTGAGAGCCAAATTCGGTTGCCAATGCTCGTGTAAATGTCAAAATAGCACCTTTACTTGTTGCATAAGCTAATGAACCTGGATGACCACCTTTACGTCCAGCAAGTGATGCAAGATTAACGATACTACTATTTTCATTTTTTGCTAAGTAAGGTCCTGCTGCTCTTGTTACAAACATCATGGAAGTAAGGTTAATATCCATTACTTTGTGCCAAAAATCAGTTTTTATATCACTCAACAAATGACGTGCAACCAATGAACCTGCATTGTTAATCAGAATATTCAAACTACCGAATGCTTCTACGGTTTCTTCAACCATTGCATTTGCTTCGGCTTCTTTCGTTAAATCACCTTTTATAGCAATTGCTTTTTGCCCTTTACTAACTGCATATTTTACTAATTCGTTTGCAGTAGTTGCACTTGAAAAGTAGTGAATAGCAACATTAGAACCGCTATCAATAAAATGTTTCGTAATTGCTTCTCCAATTCCTTGAGCACCAGCGGTAACAAGGACATTTTTACCTTTTAATTTGTTATTTTCCATGTTGTTCTGTAATATTTCTATTTCGTTAAAAAATATATTTAATTGCCACGAATACAATTTATCCCGAAACCTCGGGACGAATAAATTTTATTCGTTTAGAATTAGTGTATTCGTAGTTATAAAAATTACCAATTCCATAAAGTCCGATCCTCTAACCTTGTTACAGGCAAATAAGACCTTTTATATTTATATTTTGCCGCTTCTATTTCATCATAATCCACACCTAATCCTGGTTTATCTTCTAAGAAAACATAGCCATTTTTATAAGATAATGGATGTATAAAAACTTGATTAAGCGTTTCATTTCCAAAACCAACAAACTCTTGAATACCAAAATTATTTGCCCAAATATTCAAATGAGCTTGTGCTACGTGACAAATCGGAGATAAATCAGGTGCACCATGCGGAGCAATCCGAACGTGATACAACGCTGCAAAATCTGCTAACTTTCGTAAAGGTGTTATTCCGCCGCCGTGCGTCACTGCCATTCTGATGTAGTCAATCCATTGATTGCTTATTAAGTCCATGCAATCCCAAATTGTATTAAAAACCTCGCCGACTGCTAAAGGAGTCGTTGAATGTTGGCGAATGCGTTCATAACCTGTTTGGTTTTCGGCAGTAACAGCATCTTCTAAAAACAAAAGTTGATACGGTTCTAAATCTTTTGCCAATTTTGCGGCTTCAATTGGTGTCAATCGACTATGAACATCGTGTAGCAACTCGATTTCCATTCCATACTTTTCTCTTGCTGCCTTGAACAGTTTTGGTATAAAGTTGAGATATTTAGTTGTGTTCCAATCATGTTCAGGTGGCAACGGACAAATAATCTTAAAAAACCGCCAATTGTAGATTCGTCATAACCACCACGAAAGAAATGAATAACATTTTGCTGAATATTATTAAAATTACAGTTGTTAAATGTCACCATTTCAGCATTGTAATCACCTTTTACATCGGCAGCTAATACAAAACCGTTTTCACAGTTTTGAATGGTTGTATTTTTAAAATCAAGTGAATCTGCCATAGAACCTCTTGATGCTTTTAGCACATAATTGAAGCCATCAATGATACAATTATTAATAAATACATTATAAGCAGAAGCCATATTTGTATCTAAAGGTGCAAATGCTAATTGTGTGTTTTGTCCCATTAAAGAAACATTCTCTAAACGAATACTTCCTTTAGGATTCATTTCAAATGCTGGTGTATTTTCTGTACCGTTAAATACTAATTTCGACGACTCTTTTCCTTTAGAACGAATTGTGATTGCTTTATCAATTTTTAATGAATTATCAATCGTATATTCTGCATTACTTAATTCAATAATATCTCCTGATTCAGCTTTAGCAATGGCTTTCGCCAATTCACCAGCAGAAGCTGTTAAGATATTTGGTTGAACATTTTCTTTATTTGGATTAAACCATGATGGTCCATATTGTTTTCTATTTAGTTCAATTTTTTCGGCTGCTGCCAATTGAGCAACTGCACCGATATTATTGGAATTTACTCTCGAAACACCAAACATATCCTTTTCAATTTTATCAAAATCATAACCACTAAAAACCGTCGTTAATGCTTCATTTTCTCCATTTTCAGGAACATAAAGCCAATCATTCACTGGTTTCATTTTGATTGTTGCATTTTGCAAAACATCATATTTCGTGTACGCTTCACCGTTATTATTAATAATATTATTTTTAAATAAAACATGACTCATATCGTCATGATTGACAATAGGTGCAGTATCAACTTGTGTATTGTAAATAATATTATTAGCAATTGTTGTACGAATTGGTGGAGCAGAACGAATTTCACTTTTCGGTAATACATCAACACTTGCTTTATTTTGTCCAACACCAATTTGAAATGGAGATTTACAATCTACCCAAGTGTTATAGGCAACAACAACATCTGCAACTTGCTTATATCTATTCAAAGAAGTTTTTGGAATACCGTTCATAATCGCTAACGGACTTCTAAATTCTTCACCTCTAATTTTATAAAAATAATTATTTGTAATCCAATGACCAGTATTCACCACTCTAATACCGCCATAAAAATCAGAATCGTCATCGCCAATAAAAATATTACCATCAACCGTGGTATAATCAGCGTGTCGCATGACTAAAGAGCCTTCACACTTATAAAAAATATTATTCGTAAATGTATTATTTCGAGTTTTATCTGAAATGATTTCAACTTCACCATTACAAGCATCAAAAAAGTTATTGGAAATATTTGCATAACCAGGTGTCATTGAAGTTTCGCTGCCGCCAAGTCGCATTGTTTCTCCACGAGGGCCACCTTTTCGAGGTCGAGGGCCAAAATAATTATATACAATTTGATGATGATTATTCGTGTGTTCATTGCCTTTGTGATAAACCATCAAGGTTGCGCCATCATTTGATTTACCTGAAATATAACAATGATCTAATTTATTATGTTTGCCATAAAGAGCAATCCAACCATCTCTGTCCCATCTATTGGGTTTTGTAAAATCTTCTATCACACAACCCGTTACTTGCGAATAAAAAGCGATGCTATCTTCACTAATTCGATAACGAATAACTCCATCTTTATTTGGCGAATAACCATTTCTAAAATACAAATCTTTCACAACCAAATATTCTCCGCCCAAACTCAAACAAGATTGTCCTTCCATGAATACTTCACCTGGTGTTTCTGCTCGAAGTATAATTGGTTTTTGTTCTGTTCCGATGCCATAAAAATTGATTTGAGCATCTTTCCAAATACCATTTTTTAAGATAATTTCACTTCCAGCAGTTGCTTCATTGATTGCTTTATTAAGTTCATCAATATTTTTTACGATGTTGCCTTCTTGAGATTTATTACAGGAAAACAATAGGAATATTGCTCCAATTAAGAGTAGATAGTTTTTCATTTTGGTTTTATTTTTTTGCTCATTGATAAATTTTGTGTGTTACAAGTTTTCGCCTTTTAAGGAAAAATTACTATTACAATTTATACCTTAGTACACTGTAAATTAAGTTTATTGACGTTTTAGTGGCTTTATTTTTGGTGAAAGCGAAGAAGAAAAATTTTGCATAGCCATAGCTATGGAAAACTTTTTCTGATGAAGCTATCGCCGAAAAGAAAAAGCAAAAATGT
>JBGCFH010000359.1:0-16256 GCA_045106825.1 Saprospiraceae bacterium
AAAGTAAAATTCATTGCTTCTAACGGAAACGCAACAACATACAAAGCAAAAGAAGTTGCTTCTTACACTTTCGCTTTTCCTAAGTATGATGCTAAAACAAAATCATACAACGATATCACAGTTGAGTATGTAAAGAAAAACGTATCTGTTTCTCCAGTACCTTTCGGTCCAACAGCAGTATTAGTTGAGCGTCAAGTTGAAGGAACTGTTAGCTTATACAACTTCTACACTGAAACAAGAGCAGCAGCACACGCTTTCACTCACAACTACTTTGTAGAAAAAGATGGTCAAATGATTGAAGTAAACCGTGAAAACTTCAAAGCGATTATGAAAGATATGGTTGCTGATTATCCTGCATTACAAGCGAAAGTTGGAAAAAAAGGATATAGCTACAAGTACATCGCTAACATCGTAAATGAATATAATAATCAAGTTTCTCCAAAAGGTGAAATGTTTGGAATGAACTAAGAAATAATAACACAATAACCCCGAGGTTTCGGGATACCGATAAAATCGGTACAATTCAAAGAGTAAGGTTTTTATGATAAATCGTGGCAGTAATTTAAATCGCCGTTCCATTGGAACGGCGATTTTTCTTTGTGGTAATTTGAAATTACTACAAGTCAATAAATTGGTTTATACAGAGTAAGTTTATTAATTTGAATTGTGCTGATTTTATCGCCATCCCGAAACCTCGGGGTTATTGTTAAACTCTTTTTATTCAAAATCTAAACTCAAAATTGGTGTTTTAGAATGATTGACCAATGCTTCGACAGTACTTCCTACAAATAACTTTCTCAACATTGATTTTTGATAATTAGAAACCACAATCAAATCGGCATTAATCGTTTCTGAAAAGTATCGAATACCATTTTCAACATTAAAATTATATTGAATATTCATCGTACAAGGAATTTCTCCTGTCATATTCTTAAATTCCTTCATCGCATCTCGCAATAAAAATTCTGGTTGATTAAAGAAGCTTGAAGTATTGACTGCAACCAAATGTATATGTGGATTAGAAAACTGCGGCATGAACTCTAAAAAGCGTTCAAATACCTCTTTTTCTTTTAATGAAAAATCAGAGGCAAAAACGATATTTTTAAAATCTACACTTTCTAACGATTCTTTAATGACCAAACTTGGGCAATGTATATTCCGAACAACCTTTTGCGTATTTGAGCCAATCATAATTTCGTTCAAGCCACTTGCTCCATGAGAACCCATCACTAACAAATTGATATTGTTCGATTTGATATAATCATTGATTGATTGAAGAAATTTCCCTTTGACATAACTGGTTTTGATAGTTACACCTTGATTTGCATATCGTGTTCCGATTTGCGTCAATGCCAACTTCTTTTTATGTTCCAATTCTTGATTTGGTAATAAATCATAAACTGTCAAAAAGTGAACGGTTGCGTTTGATTGTTTGGCCAATTTCATAGCTGTTTTAGCCGCAATATTGGCACAATCCGAAAAGTCCGTAGGTACTAATATATGATTATTCATTACTTTAAGACTTGGACAGGATTTACAGAATTAAGCAAGATTAAAAAAACTCATTAAAATAATCCTGTATAATTTTGTAAATCCTGTCAGAAAGAAATTAAACAACTTGTGAGAATAACTTTGATGTCGGACGATTTGCCCACAATCGAGTATCTAAAGCCATACAAACATTTCTCACAAACGGTTCACCTATTTTCGTTACTCGTATTGAGTTGGAAGAAACTTCAACTAAGTTGTCTTCTATCATTGGCGAAAGCCGAATAATTGCATCGGCCAAAATCGGATTTGGTTCATTCCAAGTTGTTTTGAAATGACACATTAAATCTAAAATATGTTGACGAACGATTACGTCTTCCTCATTCAATAAATGTCCTCTAAAAAATGGTAATTCACCCGCTTCTACTCTATTTTGATAAGCCTCGACCGTTTTTTCATTTTGAGCAAAAGCTGTCCAAGCATCGCTAATCGCTGAAGTTCCCAAACCAATCAACAAATCGGTATGAAAAGGCGTATAACCCATAAAATTTCGGTGCATTGTTTCGGCTTCAAATGCTTTGTACAAATCATCTGATTTCAAGGCAAAGTGATCCATTCCAATTTCTACATAACCTAATTCTTCCAGCTTCGCTTTTCCAACATCGTACAATTCTCTTTTATCTTCGCCTGTCGGCAAATCAGCTTCCGAATAACCTCGTTGACTTTTACTTTTCCAAGGCACATGAGCATAACTATAAAAGGCAATTCTATCAGGTTTAAACTCGGTTAAATAATTCATCGTATCCAAAATGTGATGTAACTTTTGCTTTGGCAAACCAAAAATTAAGTCATAATTAATCGACTTATAACCCATTTCACGAGCGGCAATTGTGAGGTTTCTAACCTGTTCTGTTGTTTGAAATCGGTGAATCGTTTTTAAAATTTCTTCATCAAAATCCTGAACGCCAATACTTACTCTATCAAATCCTAACTCTCGTAAAACTTGTAATTGGTAAACAGAAGTTGTATTCGGATGAACTTCTAAACCAAATTCATGATTTTCGGGAACAATCGCCGAATCAATGATTTGACCTAAAAGTGTTCGTAAGTTTTCGGCTTGAAAAAAAGTTGGTGTTCCGCCACCTAAATGAATTTCTTTAAGAATAGGTTTCGAGGGTAAAATATCCAAATACATTTGCCATTCTTTCAAAACGGCATTCATGTAAGGTGTTTCGACTTTATGATTTTTCGTAATCCGTTTATTACAACCGCAATATGTACATAAATTTTCACAAAAAGGAAGATGAATATAAAGACTAATTTCTGGGTTTTTAGAAAATGTATTTTGGACATTTTCAATCCAAAGTGCGTTTTGAGGTTTTTCTGTTTGCCAATACGGAACAGTCGGATAGCTCGTATATCGAGGAGCAGCTATATTATATTTTTCTAATAAATTAGCGTTTGTCATTTTCTTAATTTTATACAATGGTTATTTATTGATACAAAAGTGAGAAATAACAAACGCTTCGTTACTGATTTGGCTTAAAGCCAATAATGACTTTCGTCAATGTTTTACTTCTTCGCTGTAAGAATATAGCCAGTTTTACCTTTTAATACTTTATCCATTTCTATAGCTTTTTGAGTTTTATCGCCCCTGATGATTTCTACGAAAGGATTCGCTGGATTCGTTGTATTCAAGAAGATAACAACGGATTGATTACCTTGCTGTTGCATGTTTTTCATCATCATATTCGCCATCATCATGTTTGCCATATCCATACCTGGTTGTGCCATATTGCCACCATTTTTTTCATCTGGTTTTTTGAAGTCATCAGGATATTTGAATTGTGGAGCAGTTGTGATTTTGATTCCTCCGCCTCCACCGTTTTTCAACTGTTGAACTGGATTTTTACCATTAAAAATAGTTATTGGTGCAGCTTTACCATTAGCAAGTTGTTTGATATTGCCGTCTGGTAAAAATATAGTTGTACCATCTTCAATATCTGTAAAATCACTACTTTTCTCTGGTTTTTTGAAGTCATCAGGATATTTAAACTGTGGTGCAGTTGTAATTTTGATTCCACCGCCACCGTTTTTGAGTTTTGGGATAGAAATAACAGTTCCTGTCAATATATTAAAACTTCCAAGGATATCAACAGTTTCTAACGCTTCCCATATTGTCTCACCTTTATTGTCTGTGGCGATGATAAGAACATAGGCTTGTGATGAATTTTGACTTATACGTTGATAAGCAATACTATATTTATAAGGCTGCTCTTTATAGACGTTGTTAGGTTTAAGGGCTAAACTTAATACAACTGTTCCGGGAGACGAACCACTATTTGGAGAAAGGTCTATTTTACCGAATATTTCTCCTTTAAATCCTTTTCCGTTATTTTTTAATCCCATTGTACTTTTGTTAATAGCTCCATCATAATTTTTTACAATTTTAATTTTTTTGACTTTACTATTTACAGGTATTCCTTTTCCTGTTGGTAGAGCATCAATATTTGGTAATTTGTGAAAAGAAGCCGTATAATTTGATGCTTTTGATACTACTGATTTGTTTGGTGACCAAGTAACAATAACTGCTCTATCCGAATCTATACTACCATTAGGATATTTTATGGCAAAGGTATTGGGAATTTCACTTGTGATAGTATTACATTTTGATAAGTAATTGTAAAGTTGTGTCTTGCCATCTTGAGCAGAAACTGTCCAACTTGCAACAGTTAATAATATTATAATTGAAAATCTCATTTATATAGGATTTATAAATTTTATGATCTTGTCTATATTTGGTTTATAGACTTTATTAATAATTTACGTTTTATTGAAATATTGATTTTTTTGTTTATTCAAACCCAACAGGTTTTCCACCCATGATAATATCACCATAAGAAACGGAAAATGTTGCTCTTGGTACAGCAATATTTTTTTTACCTATTTTGAGAGTATTGTCTTTGCTTTCTGGTGTAAAGAAGATGACAAATTTAGAATTAGAACAGCCACCATTTTTTTCAAGATAACCCTGAATTGCTTTCCAATTCGTTTTATCATCCATTTGTACAATATTTAGATTATCTCCTTTCCGATAAGCGAAATAAGCATTGGCCGAAGCAGGAGATGAAATTGTACCTGATGATTGAGGTAAATTTTCTTGGCTAAGTGTTTCTATATCTACACTTGTTTCGTTGATAGTTGCTGGAGGACCAACTCTATCATCATCATCAAAAGGGCCAACATACCAAATACCTTCTCCTGGAAATGGCTCGTGATCCATCCAAGTAACAACAATATCTTGACCTTCTCTATTGATAATCACCAGCCATTTTTCAGCAAAAACGGAAACATAGCCCACAAACAGGAATATAAAGACAGCAATAAATTTTCTCATTTTGATTGTTTTTTATAAATAATTATAAAACAAAAATGAGTTTTTTCCTCCTTAACGTAAACAGAGGATTCACCAACTGGCCGTATTTACACATCAACCGTCGATATGAATTTACAAACGGTAAAAATTAAAAAGCTAATTCTGATTAAGAATTAGCTTTTTAATTTTTGGCTTAAAGCCAATAATGACTTTCATAAAGATTTACTTTCGTAAATTCCAAAAATAACCGATTTCTAAACCGCCAAAACTGTAATCTTTTGTCATTGTTCCAGTCAAAGTTTCCGTATCACCATACAATTCATACGAACCTTCTAAAACACTTTGGGAAGCAATCATAAGGTTTGCACCAAATCGCAAACCACTATTTTCAAAAAGATATTGATACGAAACGCCAATTTGAGGTGCAATTAAAATCTTGTTGTCACCATTAATACTTATATCTGAATCAAATAACTCTTTTGTTTCTCCATTGTCTAAAGTAGCACTGTAACCAAATCCAGTTTCTTTTCCAAAATGATAGTTGACAACGGCTAAAGCTTCAAATCCGAACTTCATTCGTTCACCAACAGGAAAAGTATATCGTAATCCAGTAAATGCTTCTGCAAAGAATAATTCATAACTTCTATCTTTCGATGTAAAAATCTCATCTGTACCCAAATTCCGAAATTCTTTTGTTGAATACAAATCAATACTATAAGCATGAACGCCAGTTCTTGCACCAACAAACCAATCTAAACGTTCTGTAAAAAGTGTTTGTGTTCGTCTTACTCCCAGACTCCAACCAGAACTATTATCAGAGAAAACATCTTTTTCAAAATCGTATTCATAATCTTTCATAAACGATAATGCATTCGTTTGAAAGGTCGCAATTGTCACTTCAAAAGTTGGTGAAGGTTTCTCATTTTGAGCCATCAATGAAAGGCTATAAGTAAGGAAAACAAAAGAAATTAATAGCTTTTTCTTATCCATAATACTATAAAAGTTTTTAAAGGTTTAATTTAACACTCTAAATAACGGAAATCTTTTTCAATTGTCTTTAGTCATTATTTATCGTTAAGATTCACCTCTTATAATATTGTAAATTCAATGAAATTCGACTTTTATAATTATTTATCGTCTTAAAAAAGTAAAAACTAAACCCCTTCCCTACACTTTGATAATTTTTATCGTTTAAGGTGATATAAGTCATCTGAATTTCAAAATTCGCATAGTTATTTTGTGACATCAACTTTTGGTGCAACACTTTCTATACAAGAAACTTCTATTAAATAACGTCATATTATTATTCGAGTGAATAAACACAATTAATATGATTAAAAAATTACGATTGACAGCCTTTCAATAACATTGTACACAATCATCTAAAAATACAAAACAAAAGTAATCGTATATGACATCTGTTCAATTAATCGGAATATCACACGAAACAGCAAACCTATCAATTCGTTCTCTTTTTCATCTTAATCAAAGTGAAAAGCAAGAATTTATTAATACTGTAAAAGCAAGATTTGATATAAAAGGAATTTTCCTTTTAGGAACTTGTAATAGAACGGAGATTTATTTTGAATCTATTAATACAACAACAATTGATATTTTAAATTGTCTATTAGAATTAAAAAACAAATCACGTAATACGGAAAACGTACTACGTATTACGGATTACGTACAATTTTTTATACAAAAAGAAACTACAAAATCAACAATGAAATACTTGTTGGAGGTAGTAAGCGGTTTACGTTCTTTGGTTGTTGGAGATATGCAAATCATTAGTCAGTTCAAAGAATCCTTTCTTTTTTCACAAAAATTAGGTTTACAAGGTCAGATTTTAGAACGTATAGCACAAACGATTTTCAAAATGCACAAAAGAATTCAAAATGAAACAGACTTTCGTAAAGGTTCTGCTTCTACAAGTTATTTAGCATTGTTGGCAACTCGTTCACATTTTGGAAAAGAAAATTTAGTTAAAAAGAAAGTTTTATTAGTTGGTGCAGGAGAAATCATTAAAGATGTTGCGAAATATTCTGATAAATTTACTTTTAAGAATATTACAATTACAAACCGTACAATGTCAAAAGCTGTAACTATCGCTAATCAGTATGATTTTGGAGTAACGGATTGGAGCAACTTAAATCAGGAAGTTATAAATGCTGATATTATTATTTCAGGTGTTAGCAATCAAGCAAATCTAATATCAAAAACAATAGGATTAGAGAAGCAAAATAGTGAAAAATTATTCATTGATTTAGGAATGCCCGGCAATATAGATACTGTATTAGAAAATAATCAGAGCTTCCGACTAATCAATATTGATGCATTAAATACAAAATCAGAACAAGTCGAGGCAAAACGTCAAAATGCAATTAATGCAGTCAAAGGTATTATCTACGATGAATATGAAACATTTCTAAAATGGTTGACAAAATTACCAGTAAATCGAAGTTTAGGAAAATTAAAAAATCATATTCAAGATTTATTGACTCGTGAAATGGAAACGCAATTTGACTATTTAACGGAAGTAGACAGACAAAAAATTATTAGTCGCTTAAGTCAACAGTTGATTAAACAACCTGCAATTACGTTGAATAAAAAAGCTGAAAAAAATACAGAATTGGCCAAAGCATTAGAAACTGTTTTTGCATTGTAACTACTACAAAGTTATACTTTATAATAGAAGCCGTATTACGTAATACGTAATACGGCTTCTATTATTTATTATCAATAAGTTATTTTGATTTTGCATTATAAATCGTTTCAAAAGCAGCCAATAATTCTTTATTTTCTTCAATCAATCGGTTATCTTTTACATAATCTCCGATAATCAAATCTAACAAATCTGCCATACTAACCTTTTGTTGTTTGGCCAAAAACTCCAAACAAGCACGATGATAAGGGCTTACAACAGTCGTAAATTTTATTCGTTTGCTTCGTTTACTTGAAGTTTGTGGTTTTGTTGCTTTCTCAATTATTTCTTCGGCAGCATCAATATTTGATTTTAACGCATCATTTTTTTCTTCAAAAATCGAACTCCGTAATTTTCTCTTCTTAGCCATATTCTGGTTACTTGTTGCTGGTTGTTGGTCGTTAATTACATTACCAGTAACTAATGACCAGAAGCCAGTATTATTCTTAAAAACTCGTCAAACCATGTAGAAAAACTTTGTTTCGCTTTATTACTGGTACGACCTGATTTATATATACTTTCATAAGTATTGAGGCGTTCATACAAAGCATACTGTTTGATTTTTGCCTTCATAAATCTAATATTTGTATTAGATTCCAAATATTCAATTTCATCACCTAACTCTTGAATAGTAATTGCATTCTTACGATAAAAATTCACCAAACCATACAAATGTAGTGGTCGAGCTTTATTCTTTCGTAATTCTTGAATATCCAATAAGAGTTTTGCGTATCGTAAGGTCGAATCTAAATTTAAAGCACCTCCTTTAAATGGGACAAAAACATAGTCTACGAATGAAAGCAATTTAGTAATTTCTTGTTGTTTTACATCTTGCTCTAAATCAATTCGTCCTGGTGTATCAATGAAAATAAAATCGTAATCTCTGTCAAAATCTACAATTTTCTCTCGAATCTGATTGTATGTTAAAGCTTTAACCTCATAAGTAAATTCAAAATTTTCAAACTCTTCCTCAACAACTTCTTGATCATATTGTCGAATAGAAATAATACTGCGTTGCATATCATTATCAATCACCAAAACTTTATAATCAAAATTTGAAGCTGCTAATGCATTTGCTGTTAAGATAGATAATGTACTTTTACCAATTCCACCTTTTTGATTACCAAACATTATAATTTTTGCCATGATGTGATTTTTTGATTTCTCAAGCCTATTTTCAAATCACAAAATAGATAAATATTTACGTAAAACGTAACACTTAAAACGTAATACGGTTTACGTAATACGTATAAAAATAATCATTTTTTTAGTAAAACCAAAGGTTTCACTAAATTCTATTTCATTAAAAAACACTTGACAAATATTAGAATTTACAATGACTTGACGATTTTCGTGAAAAAGGTATTAGAGTTGAAATTTTATACGCATTACGGTTTACGTATAAAAATAATTATCAGTAATTTAATCTTCTTAAATCACTCTTATTTCCAACCCTAAAATGGCATTTTTCAAAGACTTAAAATTGCTTTAATTTTTTAACTTTTTCAGACTAATTTTATCTATCAAAATTCAATAATTTTTTGTCCCTTTTTTCATCATTTCGATAACTTTTTTTTTACCTAAAAAGGGAATAAAAATTAATCCAATTTTTTGAGTTTAAATTACTTTTTTAAAAGATAAAAAAATTAGCCTTTCAATTTAAAGCGATTTAAGCGATTTTTTAATTAAAAACAAACACTTAAACCAAAAAAATATTTTTGTCGCTTAAATCAATCCATTTGGCTTAATTCGCAGCAAAAAGATTAATTTTCAAAATCAAAAAGTCAAAAAACTGAAAAGATAGAATTCGAGGGTCAAGCACTTCTTAAAATCACGAAATTTTTCGTTTTTCGTTTTTTTCGTTCATCATGCAAAGGCATTTTGAGCGATTTGAGCAATTATTTTTTCAAAAAGCTATCAAATTCAATAAATTCAATAAAAACGTCTTAAATCAATCATTTTTAGCCTTCTATGCTATTTTTTAGCTAAATCAAGAAATAGAAAACACTAAAAACAGGTCAAAAAAGCTAAAAGATAGAATTCGAGGGTCAGTGGCCTCTTGAAATCACATTTCCTCGTTTTTCGTTTTTTCCGAATTGACGCACAATTTTTTTTTCGATTTCATCTCAAAAACCCAAAAAAATGCTTGACCCTCGAATTCTATCTTTTCAGTTTTTTTGATTTTTTGGAATTTCAGATTTTGGCTAAAAGATAGAATTCGAGGGTTTTTTTTAAACAACTTTTTCGCGCATTAAAAAAACGTGTATTTTTTTAAAGTATTTTTAAAGTATTTTTAGAGCGGCTGAACCTGTTGATACCACTCACTTTTAGGTATGGAAAGGATAGAATTAGAGGGTCAAAGGATAGAATTAGAGGGTCAAAGGATAGAATTAGAGGGTCTTTTCAACCCTGTTTATGTCCACTTACAAAACCTAAAGGATAGAATTAGAGGGTTAAATGATAGAACCAAAAGATAGTTCTATCATTTGGTTCTATTGTTTAAATTTTATTCCCTATATTTGTTTTATGACGACAAAAATGGTTCAACTAAAAAAGAAAAATTCTCACAAACAACAGGTAGCATTTCAGTCAAATGCCTTAATTAATGCCCGATATGAAATGACTGCATTTCAAAAGAAGATTTTATTATATATTATTTCGATGATTCAGCCCGATGATGAAGACTTCAAACAATACATCATAAATGTCAAAGATTTTGTATCAAATACGGACTATAAATCGAAGATGCTTTATGGAAAATTACGACAAGAAACAAAGGCTTTAATTGGTAAAGTTTATGAGATAGAAGAGGCGGATAGATTGTCTCAAATTTCTATACTTTCAGAGGCTGTTTATTTGAAAGGAAAAGGGACAATTGAAGTACGATTTACACCTGCTTTAAAACCGTATTTGTTACAACTAAAAGAGCATTTTACAGCAACACCTTTAAAGTATATTTTGAGTTTTAAATCTGTTCATTCGATGCGAATTTATGAGATGTTGCATCAGTTCAAATCTACAGGTTTTTTTGTGGAAAAAGTCGAAAAACTTAAATATCGACTCAAGATTGAAGATAAATATCAATCCTATTCTGCCTTTAAAAAATATGTTTTGAAACAAGCTCAAAAGGAATTAGCTCAAACTGATATGGCATTTACCTTCAAAGAAATCAAAGAAGGTAGAAGAATTGATCGATTAGAATTCAACATCAAACCGTTACAAGAAATTCCGATTGAGGCGAAGCAAGAACAATTAATTGTTAAATTGGTTTCTAACCTACGATTGTCACCGCTTCAAGCCAAACGGATTGTGATTATGGTTTTACCAGCGGATATTCATCGAACGGTTTATGAGATTAAAGAAGCTTATCGAGATGGAAAAATATTAACAAACATTGCCGCTTACTCAATGGGTGTTTTTCGTAAGAAATTTCAAATACAATAATAACAATTTGATTTTCAACTACGTAATACGTAAACCGTAATATAATTTACTGCTAAATTAATCATAGATACATGAAACTCAAATATCTTATATTTGGTATTACAATCATATTTTTAACGAATTGTGGATTGCCAATCAATACTTATAAGCCAAAAGAAAGTTTTGAAAATATAACAACTCCGAAAGCTCCTGATTATAGCAAAACCAAATATTGGGCAGCTTTACCAACGAAAAAAGACAATGCTGATAGAACGCCAAATGACAGTTTAAAAGACAATCAAAAAAATGCTTTAGTAGATGTTTTTTATGTTTATCCAACAATTTATACAGGAACAAAAAGCTATCAAAAAGGATGGAATGCTGATGTGAATGACACAATATTTAATCAAGCAATTGACGAAAGTGCGATTTTGCATCAAGCAAGTGCTTTTAATGCAGCAGGGAAAATTTACATTCCTCGTTATCGTCAAGGACATATGTATATTTATTTTGCAAAAGATACAGCAAGTGCAACGAAAGCATATAATTTGGCTTACGATGATGTAAAAGCAGCATTTGAATATTATATGAAACATTACAACAATGGACGACCAATTATCATCGCTGCACATAGTCAAGGGACAAATCATTGTGAACAATTGTTGAAAGATTTTTTTGATAATAAGCCTTTACAAAATCAATTAGTTGCGGCTTATTTGGTTGGAATGCCTTTACATCGAGGAACTTTTAAAACAATTTATCCTTGTCGGAATGCTTCCGAAACTGGCTGTTTTTGCTCTTGGAATACTTACGCTTCTGATTATTTTCCTAAGAATTATCACAAAAAATTATATAATGCTGTTGCGACAAATCCAATCAATTGGACAACAGATGGAACGCCAGCGGATTATTCTGAAAACAAAGGTGGATTAATGCCAGATTTCACGATTGCACCAAATGCAAGTAATGCCAAATCTGTTCGAGGAATGCTTTGGATTGATAAATTAAACATTAATGTTCCTGCTCCTTTTTTAATAAAAAAGAATTGGCATATTGCTGATTATAATTTGTTTTGGATGAATATTCGAGAGAATGCTGTTTTGAGAACAACACAATTTATTGATAATCAATAACGTAATACGTATAGAATTCGTCATTTCCAACTTGATTGGAAATCTCCCAAACAAAAACACAAAAATCTGAACAACGAACAATTAAAAACTTATCGTTCAAATAAATTTAACCGATTGACTTCACCAACAAACCAGCCTTTGGATAAATCAAAACTGCAAAAAGTTCAGAATTTTTGACTTACCCAAAAGTAAGGTTTGATACAAAATTATAATTTTGAGTTTGTAAAAAAATTTAGGTTTTACTTTATAGTTTTTTCAAGTTGAGTCAATAAATTTCTGGGAGATTCCGTATCAAGTACGGAATGACGGAAAGGGTTCAAGTCTTTCAGATTGGAAATAAATAAAATCTGTGTTCATCTGTTAAATCCCTTCAATTTCTGTTTTCATCACGTTATAATCTTTCTTTCAATCTCACTTGCATCACCAAATCGCTCCAACAAATCAACCGCCAAATCCATTGCTTCCGCTAATTCTTCCAAACCATCAAAATCTAAAATTGCCATTAAAAAACGCTTTGTACTGCTCGTAACACAAGTTCGAACAGAATCACTTGTCGGCGTTCCAAATCCGCTTTTATCATCTCTCAAAATCGGCAAACCTTCAATATTTAATGTGCCTCGACCGATTCCTTCATAAGGTTCATTTGCTTCGCCAACACCAACTGAAATCTCGCCTTCGATTTTGTCAGCATCAAATCCACCGATTGAGTAACCTGTTGAGATTGACACCAAATTCAGTAAATCAACGACATTGTTAATTTTATACAAACCTTTACCTTTTACAATTCTTCTCAACAAAGCTTCGGACGAAGGTCGATAACGAGAAGGATCTTTTCCAAATGCTTTGTAAGCCTTTCGAGTTGCTGTAATTGTTGGAATTTTTGCAATATCTGTCGTTTGCATTTTTTCTAATTCTGCAATCTTCGTATTGATTTCTGACCATAAATCATCGTTATTATCCGATATTTGCACGGAACAGGAAATTACGCCTAAACGAAAGTTTGGACATTTTGATTTGATTTTGTCTGTTATTATCATAGTTATTGGTTTCTTGATACTGGTTTCTGGTTATCGTAATGTATTTAAAATTAAATACGTATTACGTATTACGTATTTTTAAAATAATCGTCAGTTGTTGTTATCTATTTTCTACCATCAACCGTCTGCCGTTAAAATAATTGCTGTTAAAATGATTGCAAAAACTGCTTTTACAAATTTACAAACAGCGTTGTGTTCGATTTATGATAATCGAGAAGCACACACGATTTCGAGATATATTTTTGAGGATATTTTTAAAATCTTCAATACACAATCTGAAAAACAACTTTCGGACACGCAAGTTAGTGAATTGAATGAAATTCAAAAACGATTATTGAATTATGAACCTTGGCAACACATTGTGGGTTTTGCCGATTTTTATGGTTCAAAATTTCAGGTGTCACCAGATGTCTTGATTCCTCGACCCGAAACAGAAGAATTAGTACAATTGATTTTAGATAATGTAAAACCGTTACAAACGATTTTGGATATTGGAACTGGAAGCGGTTGTATTCCGATTTCGATTAAGAAAAAATACGAACATTTGGAAGTTTTTGGTTTAGATGTGAGTGAAGCGGCTTTGGATATTGCTAAACAAAATGCGGTATTAAATCAAGTTAAAATCAATTGGCGACAAGCGAATATTTTAAAGCAAAAGGAATGGAGTAGAGTAGGAGTGAATCAAAAATTTGATATTATCATCAGTAATCCGCCTTATGTTTTGGAAAGTGATAAAAGTGATATGCACCGAAACGTACTGGATTTTGATCCTGAATTAGCTCTTTTTGTAGCTGACGAAACGCCTTTATTATTTTATGATGCAATTTCTGATTTTGCATTAGAATATTTAAAACCGAATGGACAATTGTATTTTGAAATTCATCAAGACTTTGGGCAACAAACGGTTGCACTTTTAGAAAGTAAAGGTTTTAAGAATGTCGCAATTGTGAAAGATTTATATCAAAATGATAGGATAGTTTTTGGAAATATTTAGACGTAAGCCGTATTACGGTTATGAATTTACATCATTCAATTTTACCATCGGGAGATTTCTCACCTAACCATTTTTGAGTAATGTATAAATATCCAAATCCACCTAAAATGTAAATTCCTAATGTCAAAATAGAATTTGCTTCAATGGCTAAACCTAAACTTTTTAGTTTAAACCAAGAATATAGTATCTGGATACTATAAAGTAATAATCCATATAATACCGCATAAATTATTTTATTTTTCATGTAATAATTATTTTGGATTTGAAATCTAATAAACGTAAGCCGTAAGCCGTAATACGTAATACGGCTTACGTTTATAATTAATGCTGTCTTTCTGTATAGAGAATAGTTCCGCTGGAAAACGTAAAATCACATTCTTGTCTATCACTACTCATCTGATAACTAATTTTTTGTTCAGCATCGTCTGCTTTAAGGATAAAGTAATCTTCGGTAACTTTAATTACATAACCTACTTCTATTTGTTCTTTTCCATTATTAGTATAACTTAAAGTAAGTTTATTTTGGTTGAACACCACTTTAGCTCCTATCAACTCTTTTTTGGCCAATTCATTTATTGCCAATGATTCAATTGGATGAGCATCCTCATCTGTTTTTATATCAATGATAAGGTCGTAAGTAATCCATACAGAACTTGAAGGAAGGACAGGCATTCTTGTACATCCAGTAGTTATAATAAATAGACTTAATATTATTGAACGCATATGGATATTTTTTTGTGTTTGCTTAATCTTCTATTTTCCATTTTAATAAGATTTTTTATAACCTTATTTTAAAATGAAATTTTTAGCCGTAATACGTATTACGTAATACAGCTAATTAATAAATCATCTCACTCAATCCTACCATCAGGAGATTTATCACCTAACCATTTTTGAGTAATATACAAATATCCAAATCCACATAAAATAGCAATTCCTAAGATTACAATACCATTCTCTTGAATAGCTAAACCTAAACTTTTTAACTTAAACCACGAATATAAAACTTGTGGAATGTAAAACATCAGTCCGTATAATACTGTGTAAATTAACTTATTTTTCATATTACATAGATTTTACTTATAACCATCCTGAAAGCCATTTCCCCGCCTTAGTAACAACTCCTGCTGAACCTGCTATAGCACCTCCAAATGCAGAAACTGCCATACCGTTACCACAGCAACCCTCAAGACTTCCATTATTATTAACAGCATAAGACCCTATATGAAAAGTACATCCCAAAGCAAAACCAACAGCATCTGCCGCTACCCAAGGAGCAATTCTTTGAGTTGGAGCATATTGATATTGAGGATTAGCAATCCACCATTCTGTAGATTTAAAACCAAGAGCAAGTAATGAGCCACTAAAATCTCCATCTGTATTTCCTTCTAAATAACCTCGATTTTGCCACTCTAAAATCTTATCATCAAAGAAAACTTTTAAATCTTCAAATGTAGGTGTATTTTGTGATAAAGTAATTAAATCTGTTACTAACTGTTTTTCCCAACTATCAATAAGTCCACTTTGGTAAGCATCGTCAATTGATGTCATAAAAGCACTTGACGAAGAATTACTTTTAAGTTCATTATGGTCAAATATATTCCAACCATAATCATCTTTACTAAATTCAGCTCTAAATTGAGTTAAAAATCTATCATCTTGAGGCTCAAAATCTATCAAAAACCCCTTCAAATAAGCCAAAGCTTCATCTTTTGTTAAATCTTTAGGTCCAACAAAATTCAAAGCTAAATCTTCCATATACTCATTATGAATATCTCCAATAAAGTAATAATCTTCAATTTGTTTGAAATCTGGAGAAGCGGTTGAACTATTCACCGTTTCATTGTCTTGAGTACAAGAACTAAATACGAAAACTAAACTTAAACTTAAACTTAAGGAAACTATCATCCTTAAATTCATAACTCCTAAATTTTTCATAATTTTACTAAATTTTTAAAGTTAAAAATTTGGGCTATGTCAGGAATGCAACTCCTAAGTAGCCCTTTTTAATGAATAAAAAAGATTGTATAATAAAGTAATTCATCAAGTCTAAAACTTAACAAATACCCAATTTTTTCCAACTTGTATTTAATATATTTAATTG
>JBGCFH010000036.1:0-95281 GCA_045106825.1 Saprospiraceae bacterium
CGCTACTCTTTCCACGAGGTTTCGGGACAGGCTGTTAACAAAATACTCATGTAGCTAAGGCTACACTCCGTTTTTGTCGCCTCGATTAGCAATAAAATCTTAATTTCCATTCATTACTAAACTATTTTAGAATAAAGTCTATTTATGAAAGTCATGTAGGATAAAACTTGCATGACTTTTATTTTTTAAATGAATTAAAAAAAAATTAATATATTTAAAAAATTTTTAATACAGTTATTGACTTTGTACTTTTGTGATAGTTGTCACTTAAATATTAAAAATAATTATTATGAAAAATTTGCTGCCACTTATTTTCTCATTTTTATTTGCGTTACAAAGTTTCGGTCAAACTACCTTTTCAGAACAAGCAGGTTCCTGGAATTTAGACTTAGGTGGATTGAAAGATGGAGGTCATTCTTTTGCAGATTTTGATGGTGATGGAGATTTAGATGTTTTACTCAACACTGAAAATTCAACCTATCATACTCGCTTATATCGAAATAATGGTAATAATACTTTTTCTGATGTTACTCCCTCATTAGCCCCTGATTTATTAACAGATATAAGAGAGCGTTCTGCTGTTTGGGGAGATTTAAATAATGATGGAAAGTTGGATTTTATAAGAAATACAGGCTCTGGAGGAGCAAGAAATATTTTAGTTTATCTTCAAGATCCAAATACTGGTGTGTTTGGAGATGGTATAGGAGGATCAGGAGCTATAGAAATTGGGAATACAGGTACTGATGATCTTATGATAGTCAACGGTTTAAACGCTGAAGGCATAGGAATGGTAGATTTTGATGGCGATGGTGATTTGGATATTATCTTCGATAATCATAATTATGGTATTGATGTATTACGAAATAATTATATTGACCATACAACAAATGCAGTTGTCAATCCTACTGCTGCAAATTTATTTACACATGCTACACCAGGAACAACCGCTATATTAGGATTGTCACAATCTGCTACTGATGGTGATTATGGTTCTTTTACCGATGTAAATGACGATGGTTGGGTAGATATATTTATGCGTAAACGAGATGAAAATGATTTCTTTTTGAATCAAGGCGGAACGTTCATCAATGGTTCTGATCTTGCTCAAGCAAGTAATAACAATAAGGGATCAGTAGCCTTATACGATTTTGATAATGATGGAGATTTTGATGCTTTTTGGACAACAGAAGGAGATAATCAAATTTTCAGAAATGATGGACCAGGAACATGGACACCTTTAGGTTCAGGCGGAACAACTGGTATTCCTGTTAGTTTTTCAACAGAAATAGATGAAGTAGCCTGTGGAGATATTGATAATGATGGTGATGTCGATATTCTCTTAGTTGGTGATAATCGTAGTTTTTTATATATCAATAATCTCAATAGTCCTTCTGGAGGTGTTGGTACAGGAACAGCAATGACTTTTACTTTAGATGCTGTACAATCTTTTAATTCAGGAGTTGACGGTGAAGGTACAACGATGATTGATATTGATAAAGATGGAGATTTAGATATTTATATGAATGTTCGTAGTAGTGATAATCAATTATGGATTAATAACTTATATAATAGTTCGACAGCAGAAACAAACAAAACTTATATGTTTGTAGAAGTTTTAGAAGATAGAACTTTTATGCAATCTAATAAAGAACGACCTGCCTTGGGAGCAACTATTGTATTGTTGGATTGTGATAACAATGTACTTTCAGGCGTTAGAGAAGTTAATGGTGGTGCAGGTCATGGTTGTCAAGTACCTGATAAGGTTCATTTTGGATTACCATGGGGAGCAAACTATAATTACAAAGTATTAGTAAAGTATCCAAATTATGATAATGGAACAGTAACCCGTAAGGAAGTTATCCGATGGATAAACCCATCAAAAGAAACAACTTTTCCTGTAACCACAACAGTCCGTTCTACTGATGCCGATGAGGCGTGTCCTGCGGTTTTAGAAATTTGCGATAATGGTTTAGATGACGATGGAGATTTATTAGTAGATTGTGCCGATTCAGATTGTGGCGGTGTGACGATTACTAATGTAACCGTAGGAAGTTGTATAGATCATCCTTATGCGGATGTAACAGCACTTGACGTAACCGTAAGTTGGTTAACACCTGCTCCTAATAAACAAATCGAAGTAACAATTGATTATAAAACAGAATATATAGATGTACCTGGCGGTGCGACCTCACCGACAACAGTTTCTTTTTTAGTTCCTGCCGATGGTAGTACAAATAATTCAATTACGGCTAATTTTTCAGAATATACTTGTCAGGCAACGACTACTTATAATGCAGCAAATGCTTGTTCAAGTGATGAGTTGGGTTGTTCTATACTTTACATTTGTGGTGATTCAAAAGGTGGTGATGCAGATGCTTTTGACCATGGTTTGATGACCTATATTGATGGTATTAATGGAAATGCAATATTAATCGGTGCGTTATCAAAAAATGTTGGCGGACAAGGTTTATATGATCCTATGAATACCTCAACATTGACTCCTTATGACATCGATACATTTGATATTGTTTTAGTTTCAGCAACAACTTGGGGAGATATTTCGTCAACGCTTAAAACCGAATTGAAAGAAACAGAAGCGAATGTATTATTGATGTCACAAGATATTTTGGTAGATTTAGCAATGGCTTCGAGTAAAAGTTACGCTACTCAAACACATGCTTATTCTGATAATACAACTCAAGTTGAATTATATAATTTCAATAATTCCAATCCACATTGGGCTGAATTAATCGGTTGGGGCAATTATCACTCAACAACTGCTGATGCTTATTTATGGAAAAATCAGTGGGATGCAGGTAGCAATATTGGAGGTGTCTTTTTTCATTATGAAGCAACCGATATACTTGGTGGTGTTCCGAATACACATGGAGCAAGAACATTCTTAGGTTATATGATGGATGGTGTTTATTGGAATGATGATACAAATATGGGCGTAACGCCTGTTCCTCAAGCAGATTGGTTTGATCCAATTCGCCATTTAACTCAAAATGGTAAATTATACCTTGACCAAGCTATCGAGAAAGCCGCAGTAGGTTGTGCGATTGAAGATTGTACAAATGGTATTGATGATGATGGTGATGGACTTATTGATTGTGATGATCCCGATTGTCAGGCTGATACACCTGAAAGTATTTCTAATGATTAAGTTAAACATCAGACAAGAAACAATGATTCATTGACGATTTTTACCACTACCGATGGTTTTGGCAAAAATTATCACCGAGTCAAAATAATTAACATTTAAAATATTTTTATAAAACTGTCAGTCTAATAGGTTGGCAGTTTTTTTTTTAGAGTTATCATTTATATCTCGTTTATCCAATTTATTTCTCTTACTTTGAATTTTTCAAAACATCTTTTCATGTCACAAAAGGTATAATTTTTGATGTATACTAATTAGATTATTTTTTATTAGAAATAATTAATTTCCAATATCATTCTAATAAATAGATTGTTGTCACTATAACAAAGCATAATTTTCATTTTATCAAATGAGCCTAATATGTTTTTTAAGAAAAATAAATAAAAATAACACTTATCATGTTAAGAACATTATTATCTATTTGTGTAATATTCCTATTAGGAATTTCTAATAATTACGCAGCATCATTAGACCTTATAAAAACGGTTGATGATTCAACTCCGCTTACAGGAGAAACATTTACATATACATTACAATATCGTTGTGCAAGTACAACAGAAGATTGTAATGGTGTTGTAATAACGGATCCGTTGCCAGCATCGGTAGAATATGTTGGCTTATCAGGCTCTCTTCATACCACAAATGAAACTTATAATTCAGGTTCACATACTGTGACATTTACATTACAAGACCCATTAACCGCAGGAACAGTTGGGCAGGTTACGGTTAGCGTACGTTTTCCAAATGGAACAACACCAAACGGAACAACAGCAAATAATACAGCCACTATTAGTGCATCAAATGCGGCATCAGTTAATAGTTCAGCCTTAGCAACAGCATCAGCATTTAATAGTTTATCTACCCATAAGTATTATTCAGGTGGTGTAGTTGATGAGCATACTATATATGGTATAGAGGTATGTAATGATGACGACCATGGTTCTCTAAACATGACTAATATTACTATTGTTGATAACTTACCAGCAAATACCATTTTTGTAGATGCGAGTTATAGTGGCGTTTATAATGCAGGCAATCACAGTGTTACATGGACATTTGCCACTCTTGATATTGATGAATGCAACTGGCCACAAGTGACGCTAATTTATCCTTCATCTTCATTTAATACAGGCGATAATGTTTCAAATTTAGCAACCGTAAGTTATACACCATTAGGTAGCTCCCAACAAACTGAGTTTCCATCGGTTAGTCACACTTTAGAAACACCATGGATTCAATCCTATATTAAAAAAACGGGTTCAAGCTCCATGTATATTGGAAATGATTATTACTATCATTATTTCAATTACTATAATAATTCAAATGTTCCTATTGACGGTTTTTATTTAGAAGACTTGATACCAGCCGATTTAGAGGTTAAAAATTTTGAAACAGGAAATTTTTATATTGGCGGATCTACTGCAAATATTGATAAATACGTCAAATATAAAACAAATTTAAATTCAACTTGGACAAATGTTTCTGGAAGTCCAATGGATATATGGGATGATTATACAATACAAGCAAGTTCTTTAGGATTAGGTGCTGGGGAGTATATTACAGGGTTACGTTGGGAGTTTGGTCCCGATCCTTGGCCAATTAGTGGAGGTTTGAGCGGTAGTGTTAGGATAAATTATGAAGTAATCCCCAATTCAGCACCTGTTGGTTTTCATACGAACTGTATAACAGCAAGTGGTGATACTATTACATGGATGAATTATTCAGGAACACCATGTAAAACCTTTGAAATCAAAGCACCTTTAACAGGTTATACACCTTCTCCTCGTAAGGGTTACGCTTACCCAGCAGGTAGTACAAGTTGGCAAGCATGGAATAGGACAGGTCATTGGTTTAACACAGGAGATGTTGTTAGTTTTAGATTACGGATGAGAAATAATACTGGTGCAGGCGGTAATATGGATAATCCTGCTATGGCAGATTTACTACCTATTGGTTTAGAATATGTAGATGGTTCTTGGTCGTATGGAGATTATAACTCTGGAGCAAGTGCGCCTTCTTTTGTGAAAACAGATAATTATAAAAATACAGGTCGAACTCATTTAAGATGGGACTGGCCAGGAGTAAGTCTTGCTCCAAGTCAATATATGTATGTTTATTTTGATGCCGTTATTACCAGTGCTGCAGGGTCAGGAGAAGATGTTATTGAAAATGAGTTTGCTATCTTAAATTCGATTGAAAATTGGTGTTCCATCAGTGGAAATGGTGATGATGATGTAGATGTAAATG
Source organism: Saprospiraceae bacterium (assembly GCA_045106825.1). Classification (GTDB taxonomy): domain Bacteria; phylum Bacteroidota; class Bacteroidia; order Chitinophagales; family Saprospiraceae; genus CAWVWD01. The sequence goes on from JBGCFH010000036.1 coordinate 5,411, forward strand.
ATATTGATAATGATGGCGATGTATCTGAAAAGCTATGTTTTGCATATTCAGAAATTGATATTACACCTATGCCTGCCCTTTCATCTGAAAAATATGTTAAAGGACAATTAGATTCAGATTGGACAAAATATCCCAATTATGGAAACGCTGTACCAGGTGGTGTAGCCGATTATCGTTTAATTTTAAGAAATGACGGAAATGTGGCGATTGATGGAATTAAGATAGTTGATATTCTTCCTTTTGTTGGTGATGCAGGTGTAATTGACTTGAGTCAAAGAGATTCTCGTTGGCGACCAAATCTTGCTGGTGCCGTTTCTGCACCTCCTGGCGTAACCGTTTATTATAGTACCGAAGGAAATCCTTGTAGAAGTGCTGAAGGAATTGAACCAAATGGCCCAGTTGGTTGTCAAACACCAAACTGGTCAACATCTGTCCCTGCCGATATTACAACTGTTCAATCTTTAAAATTTGATTTTGGTTCTAATATTTTATTACCATCAGATTCTATTGTTTTAGAATGGCCAATGCGAGCACCAGTAAACACATTGACTTCAATCGGTGCAATTGCGGATACAATTGCTTGGGCTTCATTTGGTTACATCGGTACACGAGTAGATAATGATGTTCAATTATTAGCTGCTGAACCATTGAAAGTTGGTATTCGTATGGAAGCCTTTGTGCCAGCTGTTTTAGGAGATCAGGTTTGGATAGATACCAATCAAGATGGTATTCAGAATAATGGAGAGATCGGAATTGATGGATTAAGAGTAGAATTATATGAAGATAATGGTGATGGAATCGCAAACCCGAGTACAGATAATTTAGTTTCTTTTACAATTACAGGAAATGGCGGATTCTACCTATTCCCTAATCTACCTGCTGATAATTATTTCTTATTATATTATTTATTACCAAATTATGATTTATCTAATGCAAATCAAGGTAATAATGATGCATTAGATTCTGATGGAACAGCATATACATTTAATAATAGAAAAGCAGCAATTACTCCTGTTATTACATTAGGAGCAATGGATGTAGATTTAGATTGGGATTTAGGAATTTATCCGAACAATAAAGCAGCCGTTGGTGATTATGTTTGGATTGATGATAATGCTAATGGTTTACAAGATGAATCGTCTTCCTTTGGTGTAAGTGGCTATGGTTTAAATGGTTACACAGTGAATTTGTACCAATCGTCTAATCAATCAACCCCTTTTGCTACAACAATGACAACAGATGATTTAAGTGGAAATCCAGGGTATTATCTTTTTGAAGATTTAACACCAGGAGATTATTTAGTAGAAGTTATAACTACAACTGGTGTAACACTTACAACACAAGGAAGTACAGGAAGTAGTGATCCAAGTGATTCAGATGCAAATACAGGAACAGGAAGAACAGAAGTTTTCAATCTTTCTACCAATGAATATGATAACACTTGGGATTTTGGATTAATCGTAGGTGGTGTAGAGATTTGTGATAACTTAGTCGATGATGATGGTGATAATTTAATAGATTGCGATGATCCGGACTGTTCTGGTATTGCTATTACAAATGTAACAGTTGGTTCATGTATTGATCACCCTTATGCGGATATTACAACACTTGATGTAACCGTTTCGTGGTCATTAAGTGGGCCAAGTACGGAAATTGAGGTAAGGATTAATAATAAAACAGAATATATTGATATTCCTAATGGTGCAGCATCTCCATTTACCGTTTCATTTGTAGTACCTGCAGATGGTAGTTCTAATAATTCTATTACGGCAAATTACAAAGGTTATACTTGCGAAACAACATCAAGTTATAACGCTCCGAATGCGTGTTCAAGTGACCAGTTGGATTGTACGATGTTATATATCTGTGGTGATTCAAAAGGCGGTGATGCGGATGCGTTTGACCACGGTTTGATGCAATATATTGATGGAATTAATGGAAGTGCGACATTAGATGGAGCTTTAGCCAAAAACGATGCTTCAGGTTTAGGACTTTATGATCCAAATAATACTTCAACGCTATTGAATATAAATGTTGATAATTATAATATTATTTTAGTTTCATCTACAACTTGGGGCGATATTTCTTCTGATTTAAAAACAGCATTAAAGAACACACCTGCAACTATATTATTATTATCACAAGATATATTGGTTGATTTAGCAATGGCTGGAAATGAAAGCTACTCCACACAAACCCATGCTTATTCTGATAATACAACATTGGTTGAGATTTATAATTATAATAATTCTAATCCACACTATGATGAGCTAATTGGTTGGGGTAATTATCATATTAATGCAGATGCTTATCTTTGGAAAGATGCGTCAAATCAATCCAGTAGAACACAAGGAGTATTTTTTGATTACACTGCTTCTGATAATTTAGGAAGTGTTCCTTCAAATCATGGTGGAAGAATCTTTTTAGGCTATATGATGGATGGCGTTTATTGGAATGATGACACAAATATGGGAGCAACTCCAGTTCCTCAAGCAGATTGGTTTGATCCAATTCGTCATTTGACTCAATCAGGAAAACTCTATCTTGATCAAGCTATTGAAAAGGCATCAAATGCTTGTGCGGTTGAGGATTGTACAAATGGTGTTGATGATGACGGAGATGGACTTATTGATTGTGATGATTCAGATTGTCAGATTGATGTACCAGAAAGTATTTCGAATGATTAAATAAAATCATTTTGTAAATGATAAAAAGCCGTGTAAAATTCAATTTTACACGGCTTTTTCATAATATGCACTTTCGTTATTTGATAAAAATCAAAAAGTATGAAAAGCATTATTCGACCATTATCACAAGAGGAACATATAGAATTCTTACGATTAAAAATGAAATCGTTTCCACAGCTTGGTGGTTTTGATGATTCGACGATTGAGCAAAAGTTGAAGCAATATGAAAAGATGATACAAGAAGGTGTTAGTCGAACACCTCAAGGTCTTTTTCGTAATGGCGAATTATTGGGTGGAATGTACTTTAATGATTTTAAACTCAATTTTCATGATGAAGTTGTTTTGATGGGCGGTTTAGGTGGCGTTGCAACTGATTTATTACACAAAAAAGAAGGTGTTGCTCGTGAAATGGTGACTTATTTTATAGAACATTATGAAACAAAAGGTGCTGCTATTGGTGCATTATACGCTTTTCGGTTAGATTTTTATCGAAAAATGGGATTTGGATTTGGCAATAAAACCAGTCAATATAGAATTCGTCCAACTGCTTTAACTCGTCGTGACAAATCGGATATTGTTTATTTGGAAAAAGATGATTTGCCAATGATGCTTGATTGTTATAATCGCTACTCCAAACAACATCATGGAATGATTATTCATGCCGAAGGTTGGTGGACAAAACTGACAGAAAAACAGTATTTAACTGTTGGTGTAATGCAACAAAATCAATTGAAAGGTTATTGTACGTTTGAGTTTATCAAAGGAGAACACAATCCGTTTTGGTTCAATATTCAAATTCATCATTTTATCTACGAAACGAAAGATGCTTTTTCTCAATTAATGGGATTCTTAGCTTCACAAATCGACCAAGCTGCTTTTATAATCATAGATACACAAGATGATGATTTTCATTTTTTGATGGATTATCCACACAATGGACGAACCTATGAAATTGAACTACATCATCAATCAAATGTACAAGAAGTTGGAATTTGTTATCGAGTTTTGAATGTACCAAAGGTTTTTGAAATATTACAAGAACGGAATTTTGCGAATGCTAATTTGAAATTAAAAATAACAATCGAAGATAGTTTTTATCCCAAAAATCAAGGTTCTACAATCGTTGAATTTGATAATGGTTATCCGACATTATTAGATGCAAATGATGAATTTGATGAATTTGATGAATTTGATGAATTTGATGTAGAAATCACAATGGATATTGCAGAATTTTCTTCTTTAATAATGGGTTCAGTTGGGTTTCAAAAACTGTATTATTATGGCTTAGCAGATATTTCTGATAAGATGTATGTTTTGACAATTAATAAAATATTTATGTCAGAAAAACCAATTTGTATTTCAAGATTCTAATATAAAAACCGTGTCGATTTTGAAAATCAACACGGTTTAATAACTAACTCAACGATAAACCTTTTGGTATTTGACTAATCACAGATTTCGTTCCGCCTTCCTGTTGCAAAACTTCCGTCCACATATTATCAAAATACTTTTTATTAAATACATAATTTACATCGCCTTCTGCCAAAAACCAAGACCTTGTCAAAAGTTCGCTTTTCAGTTGTCCACCTGACCAACCTGTATAACCAATAAAAAATCGAATATCATCAGGTTCAATCAATTGCATATTCGCCAATGTTTTTAACTCTTCATAATCTCCACCAAACCAAACACCATCCATAACTTTTGTACTATTCGGAATTTCATTTCCTAAACGATGAACATAATGAATCGTATCCGTTGCCACTGGCCCTCCATAATAAACATTCGTATCAAACTCTGGAAAACTCGCCAAAATATCATTAATTTTCATGTCTACCATTTTGTTCAACACAAAGCCTATCGTTCCATCTTCTTGATGATGATCGCACAATAACACAACAGAACGCTTGAAAGGTGACTCTAACATAAATGGTTCGGCCACTAACATTTTACCCTTTTCTATCTCAATTGTTGTATTTTTTATTGGCATAGTTTACCATATTTTTAATTTTAACTTTATAATAATTCTTCATTTAACTTTGCCTCAAATCGCTTATTCAAAATTACTAATAAAAAGTCTAAAAACTTATTATTCTTAATCTCTCGATTTATCTCAAAAGGAACATCGTGCAAAAATTCCTCCTTATATGTTCTACGAGTCCTTTTGTTTGTCCAAAACCCTTTTTGATGCAATGCTTTATTTTCTAAGACAACATTACCCTCAAATGTAAACACTTCCGTTTTAATCTTTAAGCTGTCCGAAACTTCCCAAACATGAATTCCATTTTCTTGAAATAAAAATAGATGTGGACAAGTACCCGATATTTTAAATTTCATACCGACCAAACGATCAGTAGGTTCAGGTCGTTCAAATCGAGACGAATCCTCAAAATCAAAAGCTTCAAAAACGTATTCTTTTCGTTCTTTTTTAATAATTACTTTTCTAAATTCGCCATCTTCATCCTCAACATTTTCCTCTACCTCAATCATTTCATTATAATAAGTATCTCGATACCACATCAATTCCGCCGAATATTTAAAACCTTTTGCCTTAAATAATTCCTCATAAAACTTTACAAAAACATTCAGATTATTACCAATCAAATAAAAATTCGCTGTATTCGATTGTGGATTAACACGATTGAATAACTCTACTTTGTAATCAAAATACGATTCTTCCCATGCTTTTATTTCATCAATCAACCGAGTATTATAAGGTTTCAAATCCATACAAGCCAACGACAAATCATCTTCATGTCTCTCGATGATCTCTTGCAGATTTTCTAAATTCTGAATTGTATTTAGATACAAACTATAGTTTTCAGCGTCTTTTTTATTTTTCCAAAATCTATCTGGTCGTTTCTTTTTTCGGCTTTCCAAAATGTCTAAATCGCTCAACATTTTAACAAAGAAAGTACCTTCTTTCAACTGCTGGACACTTCGACGCAAGTCTCCCGCATGATCTGCATATTGATACATTTCTAACTCTTCGAGCAACAAGTCAAACTTCAATGGATCAGAATCCACTTCCATTTCCAGTTTACCTTCCCAAAGCGAAATATTAACAATCAATTGTTCATCATATTCAAACGTATTTAGCTTTTGAGCCAATGGAATAATCAACTCTTCTCGCACAACTCGCTGCAACTTTCTCGCACCATATTTTGGGTCGTAACCCATTTCGCCTAAATAATCAAAAACTTCATCTTCAAGATAAAAATCCATATTTCGGTAGCGAATACCTTCACGGCTTTTGAATAACTTAATTTCACGATTGACAATAAAACGAATATCTGATTTTGTCAATGGCTGAAACGGAATGACTTCATCAATACGATTATATAATTCTGGTCGAAAATGCTTACGAACGGCACTCATAAAGTGTTCATTTACAGACGTTACGTCAATTTCTTTTGACCAACCAATTTTATTCGCTTGTAGATTTGAAGCACCAATATTCGACGTCATAATGATAATTGTCGAACAAAAATTTACCAATTTTCCTTGACTATCCGTTAATCGACCTTCACTCAATAATTGTAATAATAAATCATAAAATGTCGGACTTGCCTTTTCGATTTCATCGAATAATAGCACACAAAACGGTTCACGTTTCACGGCCGAAGTCAATAAACCATCTTCAAAATATGATGTTCCTGTCAATCGCATCACCGAATAAGGCGTAGAATATTCGGACATATCGAAGCGAATCATTTTCTCTCGACTTCCAAACATGAAACTCGCCAAAACCTTTGCCATTTCTGTCTTTCCAACGCCTGTTGGACCGACAAATAAAAACGAAGCAATCGGTTTTCCTTGTCGTGTCAACGCTGTTTTTACAGACGCTAACAAGTTTGTAACGCTTTTTATCGCTACATTTTGACCAAAAATATTATCTTGAAAATACGACTGAATTTGACCTAAATCCATCGGCAACGCAGGATTTACCATAAACTCTGGCATTCCTGTTTCTTCACAAAAGTGCTGAATTGTTGTACTTCTGTCAATTGTAATTTTCGCCTTTCTTAACTTTTTATTATTATTTAAAATAATACTTTCCAAAAATCGAATCGGTTTACCAGGAAAACCAGAATAAGGTGTATATCTTCGATTCAAACGAATCGTTTCTTCAATCGCTTCTTTTTCTAAAACGACTTGACTTGTATTCGCAATTTGATTGACTTTCTGAATAATAATATCTTCCAAACCATCTTTCGGTTCTTCCAATCTTATGATTTGGAATAGCGACAAAAAGTTGGGACTTCTCAATTCTATTTTGGCAAACTCTTCGTCGGTACATTCCGAAATAAGTGTCACTTCTCCTCTACCGACAAACGTCCGTAAATATTCTGCCATACTAACAGCATTGCCTTCATATTGACCAACTTCAAAGAGTTCTAACAGGTTACGAACAAACAAAAAATCACCTTCATTCGACAATTCCCGACACAAATAAACCAGATTATCTTGCCAACCGGTTTCTTGTGTCAACTCTTTAATCATCGTCGAAGCTGTTGTTTCATAAAATTTTGATTTGATGTCAAACTGCTTTGCTTGTCGCACCATTTCCCAAATCAACGCTGTTTTTCCAACTCCAGAGTTCCCAACAATGATACAAGATTTATTGAATTTACCTTTTAAAGTATCAGCCAATTGTTTCAATTCCTTTTCTCGACCAAAAGAAACTTGATTTTTAAAACTCAATTTTTGAGCAACTTTCGGCAATATTTTTTCCTTTTTCTTTTCGTTTAATCGTTCTAATTCTGCTGGTGTATAGAATTTTAAACTCAGTTCATCATTTTCTAATCCATTGATTGTCATCCAAATAGAAGTCACAACATTTTGAACAGCTGTTAGTCGTCGTTTCCGAGCAAACTCTAATTTTATATTATCCGTTAATGTTTTTTCTAAAGTTTCTTCCTTTTCTGTAAAACACTCAATTCCTAAAGTCGGCAAAACTGCCCAAATTCCTTTTTCTGTTACTTTATAATAATACTCAAATGTCAAATCGAATCTTGGATAAGATATTTTATCTTTTGCGGCAGGAAAATCCACTGTAATTTGACCTTTTTTATAGTTCGCATCCGCATCCTTAATTTCTAAAACAGCCGAATAATATCCTTTATCTAATACCTTTTTTTGAATCGCATTTTCAAATTGCTCTGCCAAACGTCCCATGCTACTATCAATCCGAATCACGCTATGTTCGGTCAGTGGCAATAAAATATTATTGTCAGAAAAGGTCAGATTTACAGCTTTATATGGTATGGTTATTTTGTGCATATCGTATCATCAAGTTAAACTTGATGTATTTTAGATTAAAAAATTATTTAAGAATAATCTGTGATTATTTTAATTTAGAATTTTACGTTTAAAAACTAACAAGGTGATTATTAACACAATACAAAAAGCAATAAGTCCATAATATTGATAAATCTCAGTACATAAATTTCTACCCGAAACTAAAGAAATACAATCTTCTATATCCTCTGTTTCATACTTCAAACGTAACTACTCAGCATTTATAACATCGTGCGTTTAATCCCCGAGGTTTCGGGACGCAGCAGGTTAAAACCTGATTCTTTAGATGGTTCTTTGATAAAAAACACTCGAACAGGAGAAAAATTATCCTTAAAATAGAAGTTTTATCTTTTTGCCAACTTCTTGAACGGAGTAATATCTAAAGAATCGGATTTTAACCTGCTGCGTCCCGAAACCTCGGGGATTAAACGCAGAATTTCATATATACTGAGTCGTTACATTTGAATAACCATAAATCTATTAAAACATGAAAATTCAACTTATTCTTTTGCTTTGTTTATCTACATTCTTTTTCGCAAATTGTGGTGATAAATCTAAAACTAATGAAGGACAAGATTTTATTGGAATTTGGGAAACATACAATTCCAAAAAGATTCGTATCGAAATCAAACCTTTGGTCAGAGAAGGTAAAGAAATAGAAGATCGTTATGAATTAGTTATTTTGAATAAGGAAAAAAATCCTGATTTACCAAAAGATTATCTTCAAGAAGGTCAATACAATTATTGGTTTGTAACTGCTGATCCCGAGGATAATCATCATCCGTTTAAAGAGTTTTTGTATAAAAATACATTTGAATCAAGGAACTATCTTAAACTTCAAGATAGCGATAAAAATATTTTATTTCGTCGTATGAAAGGTATTCCTGATATCGCCTTCAAAAGGATTAAATAATAAATCATCGCTAATCCATAGTTTTTCAATATCTTTGCGGATGAATTTAAGAATTGTGTTCAATTTTTGAATTAACAATTAATAATTAACAATTAATAGAAAAAATGGCACATAAAGCTGGTTTTGTAAATATTATCGGACGACCAAATGTAGGAAAATCTACATTGGCGAATGTACTGATTGGGGAAAGGTTGTCGATAATCACACACAAACCACAAACGACTCGTCATCGAATTTTAGGAATGGTCAATGAAGAGGATTATCAAATTATATTCTCTGATACGCCTGGTTTTGTCAAAGATGCAGCATACAAAATGCACGAACAAATGAATAGTTTTGTGCATGAAACCTTTGATGATGCTGATGTGATTATTTTTATGACAGATACAAAGGAACGATTCGACCAAGAAGAAGTAATTTTTGAGCGATTGAAAAACGTGAAAGTTCCTACCTTTTTGATTATTAATAAAGTGGATATGGTAAAACAAATTGATGTTTTGCAATTGATTCAAAAATGGACAAAACGATTAGAATTTACGGAAGTGTTTCCAATTTCTGCATTGAAAAATTATAATGTAGAAGAATTGGTAAAATACATTGTAAAGTATTTGCCAGAGTCGCCACCTTATTATCCAAAAGACCAATTAACGACTCGTTCAGAGCGATTTTTTGTATCTGAAATTGTACGAGAAGCGATTCTGAAATTTTACCAACAAGAAATTCCATATCACTGCGAAGTGATTGTAGATAGATTCAAAGAAGAAAAAGATATGACGAGAATTTGGGCAACGATTTATGTTGGTCGAGATACACACAAGTCTATCTTAGTGGGAAAAGGTGGTTCTGCCATCAAGCGACTTGGAATTGAATCAAGAAAAGGCATCGAAAAGTTTTTGATGACAAATGTATTTTTAAATCTAAATGTAAAAGTAAAAGCCAACTGGCGAGATGATGAAGATTCATTGCGTCGATTTGGTTATCAATAGACGAGTTGCGGATTACGAGTTGCGGGTTTTATCGTTCCAACGACAGATTACAAATCTATTTGCAGTCTGTCGTTAGTTTGTAAAACTCGCAACTCGCAACTCGCAACCCGTAACTCAAAAATATGAGCAGTAATATAGTAGCAATAGTTGGGCGACCAAATGTGGGGAAGTCAACGCTTTATAACCGATTAATCGGAATGCGTGAAGCGATTGTGGATAATGTCAGTGGTGTCACTCGTGACCGTTTGTATGGCATTTCGGATTGGAATGGAAAGAATTTTACCGTTATTGATACTGGTGGATTTGTTCATGGTTCTGATGATGTGTTTGAAGCAGCAATCCGTTCGCAAGTGAGAATTGCGATGGATGAAGCAACAGCGATTGTGTTTATGGTTGATGTGACAACTGGAATCACGGATTTGGATGGAGAAATAACAGAAATGTTGCGTCGTTCTAAAAAACCAATTTTTTTAGCCGTAAATAAAGTCGATAATTCTCAACGACATCTGGAAGCCAATGAGTTTTGGAGTTTGGGATTTGAAAATACGTTTTTCGTATCTTCGATTGCTGGTGGCGGCACTGGTGACTTGTTAGATGCGGTTGCGGAAGTTTTAGCACCTGAAGAGGAAAATAATGAAGAATTACCAAAATTTGCTGTTATTGGTCAGCCAAATGCTGGAAAATCATCGTTGATAAATGCGTTGGTTGGTGAAGAAAGAAATATTGTTACCGATATTGCTGGAACAACTCGTGACTCGATTCATACGAAATATAACAAGTTCGGAAAAGAATTTTTGTTAATTGATACTGCCGGAATTCGTAAAAAGCATAAAGTCGAAGAAGACTTAGAGTTTTATAGTGTGATGCGTGCAATTCGTGCAATTGATGAAGCAGATGTTTGTATCATTATGATTGATGCCGTTGATGGGATTGAAGCTCAAGATATGAATATCTTTTCCCTTGCCGTAAAACGTAATAAAGGTATTGTAATCTTAGTGAATAAATGGGATTTGATTGATAAAGAAACAAATACAGCACGAGATTATGAGAAAGAATTACGTCAACGTCTTGCACCGTTTACAGATGTTCCGATTATTTTTATTTCTGCTTTAGAAAAACAACGTATCTTCAAGGCAGTCGATATTGCGATGGAGGTTCATATAAATAGAACGAAAAAGATTACTACTTCTAAATTAAATGATTGGTTACAAGAGGCAATGGCAAAAAAGAATCCACCTTCATATCGTGGAAAATTTATTAAAATCAAATATGTAACACAATTGAAAACATATTATCCTGCATTCGCTTTTTTCTGTAATCATCCAAAACATGTAAAGCAGGATTACAAGAATTATTTAGCCAATAAACTACGAGAAGAATTCGATTTTACTGGTGTTCCGATAAGGTTGTACTTTAGACAGAAGTAAAATAATGGAAAATTGATAATGAAAAATTACTACACAGTTTTTATTCTCAATTTATTCAAAAGCAGTATTTAATGTTTTTATGTAAAATAAAGATATTGAATACTGCTTTTTCATTAAAAATTGATTTTCATGGTTTTATTATTGATTTTTTTTAATATATGATGTAATATTGTTGTTATTATGTTTTGATATATTATCAAATAATTCACCTTTTTTATAAAAACTAATAAATCTACGAGATGAAAAGTATTGTAACCAGCTGCTTTTTTATGCTATTTTCTATAAGCATACTTGCCCAAAATCTAAATGTTACACCAACAAAAATTAATTTTAATTTAGAACCAGGCGAAACATATCAAACCGATATTGTGATAAGAAATACTGCAACAATAAAACAAAAAATAAATCTTCGATTGGGCGATTTTGCGTTAGATGCAGAAGGCGGTTCTTCTTTTTCTGATGCGAATAGTAATGCTTATTCTTGTGCAAAATGGATGTCATTATCACAATCATTGATAGAATTAAATCCAAACGAATCTAAAAAAATCAAATTAACTATGAAAGTACCTTCAAACGGTACGACAACTCGTTGGGCAATGGTTTTTGTAGAACCAGCAGAAGAACAAGGCAATATTGCGTCAGCAGATAAAAGTCTAAGTTTAGGGACAAGTGTAACGACTCGTGTTGGAATTCCTGTTTTTCAAAGTCCTCGAAATTCTGGAACAATCAAAGCAGATATTCGTAATCTAAAAGAGATACCTAATGATAGTATTCGTACCTTTGTAACAGAAGTCGTTAATGAAGGAGAAAAAGTCATTGATGGCGAATTATTTACAGTTTATGCCAATATCCAAACAGGTGAGGAAGTCGAAGTACCAACACAAACGTTTACTGTTTTACCTAATGGAAAACGAAATTATAAGTTCACTTTACCTGAAAATTTACCAAAAGGTAAATATGTTTTGACGGTTGTATTGAATTATGACGATGAAGCTGATCAGGAAGGTGTTCGCCTTAATATTACAGTAGATTAAATAAATTATTAAGGATTTTATTGTAGAAATTTTGCCACAGATTTACACAAATTATACATTTACACAAATTATACAAATGTGTTATTAAAAATAATCTGTGTAATCGGTGGCAATTTAAGTAAATAAAAACGATGAAAAGTTCAATTAAAACAAATTTAGCAATAGTATTTACTTTCTTATTTATTTCAAGTATCATGGCACAAGATGTCATTTATGTGAGTTATGATGAAGATTATATGGATAAATATCAATATAGAGTTGAAAATCTATCTGCTTATAATTTTCACAATGCCTATCATATCTACACATCAACCACAGATAAAATCATTTTGAATACTGCAATGAGTAGTTATCAAGCAATAAGTCCAACTACAAAGATTCAAGCACCAACAACAATTAACTGGAGTACAACGCTGATAAGTGAACTCAATAATGACATAAAAGAAATGTATTTGGTATTTAAAGAAGGAGATTTGGTATACAGTTATAAAATAAGTTCTGTCATTTTTGTTCAAGAGTCTGCTAATAAAATCATGTATTCTGGCCCTTATTATTCTTATACATATGATAAGAAAAAAACATATAACCCATCTGAGGACTTAGCAGAAGGTAAGTTTACGATTTATAATGAAACGATTTTTATGAGTAGTACACAAAAAAATCCTATTAATTGCTTTAATCAGTTCAACTTCATAAAAGTGACTAAAGAAACGCATCCAAAAGCTTCATTTACGATGATTGCTAATGACGATTTTACAACATTACAATCAAGTGAAGTATATGAAACCTGCCAAACAGCAATCTATATTGATTATCTTGAAAATATTGGCATCATTGAGGAACGCACAAAAAATGGTAAAATCACATTAATTGGTATTAATGGCGAAACATTAGATAATCATATTGCGAAAAGTTGTACACCAGAAGAGTATGAAACGGTTACGACCAACTCTACACAACCGGTTGAAGGTAAACCAGGCCTTAATTTCTTTACAAGAAATGAAAATACAGAAAAATCAGGAACTACGAAAAAAGAAATCACTCAATCAACTAATAATACAACCGTTATTAATACAACCGTTAGTAAAGAATACGAGTTGATTTATACAATGGTTGATAAGGTACAAGCCGAAGCCGTCAAAAAAAATACACCCATAAATATAGAAAATATAGAAAATATAGAAAAAAGTGTTGTAGGTACAATAGTTCACGTTGTAGATAATGGTGAAACACTATATAGTATTTCAAAAAAATATGGCGTTACTGTCCAACAAATACAAACATTAAACGGCTTAAACGACACTGGAATTAAGGTAACACAGAAATTAATCATCAAAAATTAAAAAAAATCGCTTACGGAACTAAAAAAAAGTTCAAAAGGTTTGTTATTTCTGAAAACAGTTATATATTTGCACCGCTTTAGAAATAAAGATAAACAATCGTTCGGAGGAGTGGCAGAGCGGTTGAATGCACTGGTCTTGAAAACCAGCATAGGTGAGAGCCTATCGGGGGTTCGAATCCCTCCTCATCCGAAAAAAAGAAGGACTTTTCAGAAATTCTGAAAAGTCTTTTTTTTTTGCCTTAAAACATCATTAAAAAACCATTTTATTCAAAAATAACTTTTCCATTCCCAACAAGTTGACTATTATCATAGATACCATAATAATACAAACCTGTCGGTAAATTACGACGTTCCAAACGATATTGTTGATTGATATTTACATCCCGAACAATTCGACCAGTAGCGTCAAACAATTTCAAATTAAAAAAAAGTAATTTTTCATGATTGATTTCAAATTGAATAAAATCAGTAGCAGGATTTGGAGCAGTTGTAATATTCAAGTCAAGCTTTGACCTTGAAAAAGTCATTGTTGTTCCACAATTACTTTTTAGATAATAACCTTGTTGACTGCCTCCAGCGATAACATAACAATCATTACTTGGCGAAATAATCGAAGCACCACCTGCATTCATTGCATTATTTAAAGTATCAGACCAAAGTGTTTGACCATTTGGCGTGATAGCAGCGACAAATCCACCATTTGTAGCTACCCAAAAGTCTTCTGCAATAGAACCCGTCACCAGATAGTTTCCAGTCGAATCTAAAACCATATCTGAAACCCTCACTGTCGCTGAAGGAAGCGTTTGTATTAAATTTTGCCAGACTTCGTTGCCGTTTCCATCATATCGAGCTATTGATGCTGATTGACCTGCAAAACCTGTCATATAACCACCAACTAAAAAATCACCAGTTGATAATGGTTGTACAGATGTTGCAGCGTCACCAGTTGAATAAAAATAAGTCTTTGTCCACAAAGTATCACCTTGTGTATCCGTTCTTACCAGATGTAATGCACCATTTTTTGTACCTACAATTATATAATCGCCATTTGACATTTCCTCAATATCATAAGGCATAAAATAATCATCAATTGTCTTTTGTAATGTCAAATCGCCCGAAGTATCCGTTCTAAACAACGTTAATGTCGAATCTGAACGACCTAAACTCAAAAACTCATTATTCGCTATTTTTGAATAAGAAGTTACCATTTGATTTCCTGATGCTTGATGGATTTTTGTCCAAATCGTATCTCCAGCCATATCCGTCCGCACGATGTATAATCCTTGTTGATTATAATAAGTATTACAACCGACCAAAAATCCACCATCTGACATTTCATGAACACCATTAACTTGATCCATTCTAATTTCACCATATGCTGATGCTAATAATTTTCGCCAAACTTCATTACCTTGATTATCTGTTTTAATCAATTGAACATAATGACGAATTGCACCAGTTGGCAAATCTAACTCACCCGCCATTAAATAACCTCCATCTTGTGTTTGTAAGACTTCATATGCCAAGCCTTGTCCGCCCCAAAATGCAGTATCAGCGACATAATTTTGTTCCCAAATCTGGGCAAAACTCCAATTAAGTAGTAATGCCAAAATTGTAGTTAAATAAATTTTTCTCATGGTTTTAATGTTACACGGCAGACGGTTGACGGTTGATGACAAACGGTGACGTATTTTTTATGAAATTTTTTTTAGAATATTCTATATTCCTTTTTAGTTGAATAAATTTCAAACTCGTCAATAATTCAATACTTTTGTAATTGTAATAAAGTTTGAGAAAATACTTACAACTCATACTTTATACCTTATACATACATTATATAACTACGATAATAAACTATGACAAGTAAGGACAACAGACAAAAAAATTGGATTAACATGGCGATTTATAGTGTTTTAGTCGCTTTCGGAATATTTACTTTAGTTGGAATAACAGGTTGTGCAAGTGAAGAAACCTCAAGCCAACAAACAGAACAAGAAGTTATGCCAGGAACAACTTTCGAGCATGAAGGAAATTTAAGTTTTCTTAAAGGCGATTCTGCAATTACTGCTATTGCAATCGAAATCGCAGAAACAGAAGGAGCAATTACGCAAGGATTGATGCATCGCAAATCAATGTCGTTTAATAAGGGAATGTTATTCATTTTTCCAGATAGTGAAGAGCGTTCTTTTTGGATGAAAAACACGATTATTCCATTAGATATTATTTATGTGAATGACAAATTAGAAATCGTTTCTATTAAGAGTCATACGACTCCTTTTTCAACTGATTCTGTACCTTCTGATGGTAAGGCTGCAAAATATGTTATCGAAGTTAATGCTGGTTTTGCTGGTAAATATGGGATTCAGGAAGGAGATTTAGTAAGTTTTGAACGGTTGTAAATTGTTTGATTGTTTGATTGTTTTGACAAATGTATTCTAATACAGATAGTCTAACAATCAAACAATTCAAAAAACTACTGTTCAACAAAATTCAATGAAACAGAGTTAATACAATATCTCAAACCAGTCGGGTTTGGTCCATCATCAAATACGTGACCCAAATGCCCGTCACAGCGATTACAATGTACTTCTGTACGAACCATTCCATAACTTTTATCAACTGTTTCGCCAACATACTTTTTGTCAATCGGTTGCCAAAATGAAGGCCAACCAGTTCCTGATTTGAATTTTGTATCAGAAGCAAAAAGCGGCAAATTACACGCTTTACAAGTATAAACGCCTTTCTTTTTATTATTTAATAAACTTCCTGTAAATGCTCGTTCCGTTCCATGTTCCCGCAAGACGTTGTAATCCAAATCAGATAATTCGGCTTTCCATTCTGCATCTGTTTTCTTGATTTTTTCCACTTTATCAGGAAAATCTAAAGAATCACTTGATACAAATGAAGTTTTAACGGCTGTTGTTGATGTTGTTGACTCGGTTGTTGTACATTGACTTGCTCCAAATAGCATTGCCAAACTTAAAATAATTGCGGTTCTTAACATATTTTAGTGATTAATTTGTTGATAAATGTTAGACAAAATTCGATGGAAAAAGGTTTTGTTAAAAAATATACGTATTAAATTACAAAACCATTAATCCCTGCAAATCAACGATTTATATAAAAATACATTTATAAAGTAATAATAAATAATATTAACATTTAGTAAAATCTAAAAATGAAGTTTTAGCCGAAACCAAAACTCCATTTTTTATATGTCTATCTGATTGCAATAAAAAACAGTAGAACAACCATAGCAATTTAACAGTACGAAACATATTATTCTTTATTATACTCTTCCCACGTTTTTTCATTATAAATCTCATCAGCGATATAAACAATCTCTTTGAGCATTTTTTTGTTATCCTTATATCCTGGAGAAATCAAGATTCTTTCAACCTCTCCATTCATATAAACAATCGAAGGATAAGATAATTTTCCATTCAATAATGAATAAGCCAATTCATTAATGCCACTTCGTCCATTTTTAATATATCGAAAAGTATGACCTTTAAATTTGAATTCCTCTTTACTTTCTGCATCTAATTTTACAGCGTACATATTTTTATTAATATATGTTGCCACTCCCGAATTTTTGAAAGTCGTTTTATCCATATGTTTACACCAGCCACACCAATCTGTATACACATCAATAATCACTTTTCTCTTTTCTGTCTCTTGTGCTTTGAGCATTTCTGCCCATGTTATCCAGTTGACTTCATCAACGATTTCATTCGAGATTTCATTCGAGATTTCAGTTGTAATTTCATTCGAGATTTTAGCTTTACTAATATTTTTCTCTTGTGATGTTGTTAATGTTGTTGGCATATTCACAACAAATGCAGTTGTTGCTATTAATGTAAATAATGCGATGGAAGGATATAAAAACTTTTTCATTATTGGTCTGACTTTAATATCTTTAAATTGATGATTTTGTATGAATTACAAAAATAACTGCTTTTGAGTAGTAAAGTTGTTCTGGATTTGTTAATGAAAAGACAAATAGCGTTAAATCTCGTTTAACTTGTCTACTTACTGACAATTTCAAATACCTTTTCGATTTCTTCAAGCGAAGGATTTGAGGTAAATATTTTTTGAAAAATAAATTTGTTATCACCTTGAACTACAAAATATCTAAAATCATAGGAAGTTTCATTGAAGTTTTCTTCAAAGATAAAACCGTTGTCCTCTTCCTTAATAATTTTAGAAAAACCCGTTGTTGTTTTCACTAATTCTAACTCTTCGTTTTTAACTTTTATAACATCATTTGTCAACGAAAGTGCTTTTTTAACTTGTATTTCAAAGTTTGAGGTAGAATCTACAATCCATACTTCTGAGCCATCCGAAGGTTGAGTAATAACGGCATTTTCGGGTGCATTTACCGTTAGAGAAATTCCGTATTTAATTAAATCAAATTCTACAGTTTTTACCTGTCCATTATTGCAAGCAGAGAATAAAATAATTGTAAAAAGGATAAATACCAATCGTTGCATTATCAAGTTTTTTATAAGCATTATAGATTTTATTTGCTTCAAAAATAGCGTTTGATTTAGATTTAAATGAGGGTTTTGCCATAATTTTTAAAATTAAATACGGAACAGCTTATAAAGGTTTAGTTTTTGTAAGATAATCATCATGTTATTGGAAATACATTATTATAATTAATATATGTAAAATTTTATTAATATATTTGTATTAATATCCAACCATGATTATTTACACAATTTTCTGAATTCAGGCATATTTATTATACACAACAACTAAAAGATAACCACTGTATGAAGCGATTATTAACAACTTCACTTTTTATTTTTATTGTCGCCCTCAACCTTATTGCACAAAAAAACAGTGTTTCGGTTGAAGGTTATGTATATGCTGACGATAACTCCGGATATATTAAATCTGCGACAGTCACCTTACTTACTGCCGATAGAAACTTTAGAGCAGAAGTCATTACAGACGATTTAGGAAAATTTGAGTTCAAAGTAAATCCTGATGAAGAATATAAAATTCGTGTCCGTAAAACAGGATTTAATAATGAAGAGCAAGATTTTTCGACAATCAAACTCAAAGAATACGTTTCTCTGGAAGTCGCAATGCAACGAGCACCTGGTTATATTTTTGAAGCAACGATTGCAGATTGGCGGCCCGAAAATAGCACAACGCCTGTTGATGCTATTGAAGGTGCTACAATTGAAGTATATAACAAGACAAAGCGGGAAGTTGTCTTAAACCTAAAGGATCACAAATATCACTCGTTTCATTTTCGTATGGAACAAGGCAATGCTTATGTGATATTGATTCGTAAAGAGGGTTATTTTAACAAAAGAATCAATGCGAATATTTCGATTGATGGTTGTATTTTATGTATTGAAGGTGTTGGAGTAACTCGACCTGGTGTTGCCGATAATTTATCAGATAATAATACAACTGGAACTTTAGGTGCAAATATTTCTTTAAAGAAAATTACGGTTGATGAATCTATCAAAATTGATAATATTTATTATGATTTAGGTAAGTTTAATATTCGTAAAGATGCTACTTATGAGTTAGACAAATTGGTTTCTGTGCTAAAAGATAATCCACATATTTCTATTGAATTAAGTTCTCATACCGATAGTCGAGGTCAGAATAATTCAAATTTAAGTTTATCACAAAGACGTGCAGAAGCAGCTGCTCAATATATGATTAGTCAAGGTATTCCAAAAAATAGAATCACAGCAAAAGGCTATGGCGAAACGAAACTGGTCAACAACTGTAAAGATGGTGTAAATTGTTCTGAAAACGATCATCAAGAAAACCGTAGAACAGAGTTCAAAGTCACTTCTGTCACTGCAGATATTACTTCAAAAAAATCATTAGAAGAAATGATGGAAGAAGAGTTATTTGAAGAAGGTGTAGAAGAGTTGATGTTTCAAGAAGTCGTCCAAGTAAGTGAAGATGGAAGCGTCGCCAAACCTAATAATTCTGGTTCTAAAACCTCAACAAATCGTACCAGTCTTTTGGGTGAAGAAGAATATGTCAATAACTCCAAAAAGAAATCAAACAAACCAAATAAATCAATTATCAAATCGCAAGGTGTTGTAACAGCATATAAAATCAGTGATGATCCTTTTGCAAGTCCTCAACCTGTACCAAAACAATCGACATCGCCAGTTAATATTACTAAAACACCTCAAAAGATTCATAAAACTAAAAAGGTAAGTAAAAGCTATACAGGTTATAAAATAGAAATTTTAGTAGTAGATGAACCGCTATCAGAAAATCATCAACTTTTCCGTGAAATGGGTGGAATCGAAATGGACGTGACAAGTCGTGGAAAATACGCTTATTTAGTCGGAAATTTTTCTACTGAAAAATCAGCCAACCATTTTCTAAATAATGTCATCAAAGGACGTTATCCAGATGCTGAATTGCAACAGTATGATAATGGTAATCGGTTGTAAAAAATTAAATAATAAAGAGGTTATATCAAAAGCCAAGAATCATTACAAATAGTATTTATTTTTATTTGTAATGAATTGAATTGAAGTCTACTAAAGTTTTAAACTTTAGTAGACTTGTTCTTTTTTATGGCTTTTGAGACAACCTCTTATGATTCAAATTCTATTTTAAAACTTTTTCTAATTCCTCAATTCTTCCCTTAATATCTTCAAATCTATCTGTATATTGTTTTACTTGTCGTTCTTCGATTTCTAATAAAGCATCAAAATCATCAAAATTTCGGTCGATTTTTTCCTTAATCGTATTGATATAATCATTCAAACGATGACTAATATCAGTTTGTAACGCTTCTTTTCCTTTGGTAATCGCTTCATTATATTCTTCAAACAACTGTTTGCGTTTGGACGAAACGGTGAAACTCGAAATCGCTAAACCGATAACCGTCAAAACTCCTCCCGTAATATCGAAAACCATTCCTTGTGTAACCGTTGCTAAAATAACTCCGATTGCTGCCAAACCGCTTCCAGTTGCGATATTAGGCGAAAAATTATCTTCTTCTGGAAACATGGAAGCATCCGCAAAATTTTCTGATTTATTGATAAATGCTGAAAACTCATTTTGCAAATCTCTCAACACATTCGTCCGACGTTCGGACAAATCTGTAAAGATGTGTTGATTGTCTTTCAATACTGTTTTTGAATTACGGATTTTCAAATCAATGATTTTCACCATTTGTTGAATATTATCCGCAATATCTCCTACTCCATTATTCAACTTTTCAGTTAATGACGTATTCAGTTCTGTTTCCAAGTTTTTTGCAACCTCATCTAACCAAGCTTTTGATGATTCTTTCTTAGAAAAAATAGACGCAAACGTTCGACGAAGTAAGGTAAAAAAGCCTAAACCTTCTTGCAATTTTTTTTCCGTTTTTAGTGTAATATTGTCATAACTATCAGTCATATTTTCAACCAAAACATCAACTTGCTTTTTTGATTTTGTGGCTTGTTCGTCCAGTGTTTCGGTAATATCTTTGCGGAAAGCAAAATCAGCTTCATATTGTTCTGACAATATTTCTAAACCAGATGAAATGCGTTTAGAAACATTTTGAGCGGTTTCCAGATTGTTTTTAAGTTTTAAAACAGGAGCTTGTCCGCCAGTGATATTCTCACGAATAAATCCACGAACGACTTTAAATCCACTGTTTTCATTCCCTTCTTGTTCTTGCATCGCTGAGACAGCGAATACATTTGGATTTGAGATGCCTTTCTTTTTTGCTTGTTTAATAACACCATTGATATTCGTTTCCAAATCGGCAGGTTTCATCAAATCCTTTTGTTGCAAAATAAAAATTACTTTCTTTTGCCAATCTTTGTGAATGTAATCAAAAAATTCCCAAGCAGATTGACGATAAGGATTTTTGGCTTCAAAGACGAACACAATCAAATCACTTCCTGGAATAAATCTTTCTGTAATTTCTTGATGATGTTCAATAATCGTATTCGTTCCAGGCGTATCAACGATAGCGATTTCCTTTAGTATTTCAACAGGATAAAATATCTTTTTCAAATACGGATTGATGACAACGGTTTGTTCTTCTTTGCCATACAAAATCTGTTGAATCGTATCCGTACATGGATCAGGTGCAACTTTTGTAACTTCCTTATCCGCTTCTAATAAAGCATTCACAAAACTACTTTTGCCGACTTTCACTTCACCGACAATCACAAACATAAACGGTTCATGAATGCGATTCCGTAGTTCACTAACCATTTCAGAAAGAGAAGCATTATTTATATCAATCGCCATCTGATGTAAGTCCTTCACGACTTCGACCATCTGAAAGCGATATTGTTGTAGTTGTTGATTTAATATTCGACTCATATTTAAGTAATAGATAATAAGTAATAGGTAATAAGTATTCAATATCACTTGCAAACAAAATTGAGGACTTATTACCTACTACTTACCTGTCCCGAAATCTCGGTAGTTACTTACGAAGTCCAAAAGGTACAAAATGATTATTGGAAAAACAATATCTACAAATTTTAATTAAAAACTTACATTTCACACTTCATACCTCACACTTTAAAATGTACTTTTGTAGTTAATATTAAAATTATATTTCATGTTTTGGTACGATTTTACGTGTAAAATCTTAGATAATTGTAGATGTGTTAAGGATATTTCCTATTCTAATATTTAGAAAAGTATAATATTTATTTTGTTGTGAAATAGTTTAATACATAACAAATAGTTTTAATATTACAAAAAGGTGCGGATTGCCTACCTAAATTTATCATATAAATCAAATATTTCTAAGGATGCTAAAAAATTGCTTTGAGTAGCCATTTTTGATTGTTATCAACGATAGTATTTCTTATGAAAAATGAAGATTTTCAATGTACTGCCTTTTAAATATCATAAAAGGAAATCAAAAAAGTACCTTGATTTTTTATTTAAACCGAAAAAAAGTTCATCATGAGCCAAAAGTTTACACTTAAACTTAGCTTCCTTATTGTATTTCTAATCAGTTGTTTTTCCATAAATGCACAAGAAGAAACAACTGTAAACGGAGTTGTTGTCGATGCGATAAATGGAGAAATTCTGCCTGGCACAACTATTATTATCAAAGGAAAAGTATTAGGTACAACAACTGATTCGAATGGAGAATTCAATTTTGTTATTACATTACCACCTCCATTCACTTTGGTTTTTTCATCAGTTGGATATAATATTAAAGAAGTCGAAGTTACCGAAGTTTATCAAGATTTAGAAGTTCGATTGCGTTCTGAAGTTATATTAGAAGCAGATTATGTTATCTCGGCTTCTCGTTTTGGAGAGTCTGTATTACAATCACCTGCTGATATTTCTAAATTAGATGCGAAAGGAATTATTCTAAGTCCTGAATATAATTTTTATAATTCAATATCGAATTTACCGGGTATCCAAATGAATAGAAATAGTTTGACTTATAACTCTCCAAATGTTAGAGGTTTTGCAGGTATCTCAAATCCTCGTTTTGTTCAAATTATTGATGGAATGGATAATTCGCCTCCAGGTTTAAATTTTGCATTAGGAAATTTAGTTGGTGTACCAGAATTAGATGTAGCGGAAATGGAGTTGACTTCTGGACCTGCATCAGCGATTTATGGGCCAAATGCCTTCAATGGTGTTTTATATATGAGTACCAAATCACCTTTTGATTATCGAGGTATTAGTGCTTACGCCAAAAACGGTTTGACCGTACAAGATGCAGCTGGGACAAATCCATTTATTGAAGCCGGTTTTCGTTATGCAAAAGTTTGGGACGATATTTTAGCACTAAAAATCAATGCTACTATTTTTGAAGGTACAGATTGGTATGCAACCGATTATTCAGACAATGATTTGCATCCTTTTAATAATGGAATCAAAGGAAGTTCAGAAACAAATCCATCGTATGATGGCGTGAATTTGTATGGCGATGAAATTGCAACAACCTTAGATTTAGATGCAATTACAGGAGCGCCTACAGGAACTTTTGGAGATATTCATGTAGCTCGTACAGGTTATCGTGAAGTTGATTTGACTGATTATAACGCAAAACAAATCAAAGCAGATGCTGCTTTGCATTACCGCTTAACCGATGCAGTGGAGTTGATTGGAAGTTATAAATTTGGTTCAGGTCAAACATTATTTCAAGGGGCGAATCGCTATAACTTCCGTGATTTATTTATGCAACAAATTAAGTTAGAAGCACGAAGTCAAGATTTTTTCTTACGTGGTTATACCAACTTAGAAAACTCAGGAAACTCTTATGATATGCGTTTTGCAGGTTGGAATATGAATCGTTTTTGGAAATCAGATACAGACTGGTTCACAGAATATGCTGGTGCATATTTGGGTGTTGTACCAGGAGTTGATAGTGCGAATCATACAGCTGCGAGAGCTTTCGCAGATAGAAATCGTTTAGAGCCAGGTTCTGATGCATTTGTTGCTGCGTTAGATTCTATAACAGGTTTGGCAGATTTGACACAAGGTGCAAGATTCTTAGATCGTTCGGCAATGTATCATCTTGAAGGTCAATATGATTTCTCAAATTATTTGGATGATATTGAACTACAAATCGGTGGTAATTTCCGTTCGTTTCAGTTAGTTTCTGATGGCACATTGTTTAATGATAGTGAAAATGAACCGATTACAAACTTTGAGTTTGGTGCTTATGCCCGAGGTGCTTTATACTTCCTTGATGATAATTTGAAGTTGGCTTGGGCCGCTCGATTCGATAAAAATCAAAATTTTAAAGGTCAAATCACGCCTCGTGCTGCTTTGATTTATTCAGCAGGAAAAAATAAAGAGCATAATATTCGTTTTGCATTTCAGACTGGCTTCCGTAATCCTACGACTCAAAATCAGTATATTAACTTAGATATTGGTGTTGCCAATTTATTAGGTGGTGTTGAAGATAATGTGAATAATTATTCTAAAACATTTGCTATAAATGATTCTACCAACATAACATTGAATGGAAAACAAGTCTATGATAATTCTTATACAGCTGCTTCCGTTCAAGCTTTTGCTCTTTCTGGAAATCCTGAAGATTTAGAGCAATCAGATATTCAATTTGTTGCACCAGAACGAGTAACAACTTATGAAATTGGTTATCGTGGAATCATCAACAAACGCTTATATTTAGATATCAATGCTTATCGCAATACATATCAAGACTTCATTGCTAATATCAATGTTGTTACGCCTCTGACAGGAAGTGTTACGGATTTAACAGGTGTTGCAGCATTGGCGTCTGGACAATCTTCTATCTACCAATTGGCAACTAATGCAGCAGGAAAAGTAAATTCTTTAGGTGCAGGTCTTGCCTTTGAATATGCCGTGACACAAAGTATTCGTTTTTCGGGTAATTATAATTTTGCAAATTTTGATATTGTTGATGCAAATCCTGATTTAGTACCAGGATTTAATATGCCAAAACATCGCTTTGGTGTAGGATTGACGAATAACAATATTTTCGGTGGATTTGGATTTTCAGTTCGCTATAATTATTCAGGTAGTTACGAATGGCGTTCGCCATTCGGTAATGGTACGATTGACGCATATAATACTTTAAACGCTCAAGTTACCTATCAAGTACCAAATAGTAAAGTTGCTTTAAAATTCGGTGGAAATAATATGCTTGGTACAGAATATCGTACATCATTTGGTACACCAAACATTGGTTCTATCTTTTACTTTACGATTGTTTTTGATGAGTTAAATGATTTTTAGAATAACACAGATATAATTTTGGAAAGGTCGAATACTTTGGTGTTCGACTTTTTTTATAAAGATTATAATACAAAAACAAAAACGACTTCAAAGTCAAAAAGACCTCAAAGCCGCCAAAATTATTTCTAAAAGGCAAAAAGTAAATAAATTACATCAATACTTTCTTTATACCTCATACTTATTACTTAAAACTACATATACGCTTCAATCGGTGTACAAGCACAAATTAAGTTTCTATCACCATGAGCATTATTTACACGACCAACACTTGCCCAAAACTTATGTTTACGAACATAA
The DNA here is from genome assembly GCA_045106825.1 of Saprospiraceae bacterium. Taxonomy (GTDB): domain Bacteria; phylum Bacteroidota; class Bacteroidia; order Chitinophagales; family Saprospiraceae; genus CAWVWD01. The sequence continues at coordinate 31,104 of JBGCFH010000036.1, forward strand.
GGTAATGGAAATGCCGCAGCTTCACGGCTGTACGGATATTCCCAAGTATCATTAGTGATTTCTGCCAAAGTATGCGGAGCATTTTTCAATACATTATTTTCAGCATCTGCATCACCTTTTCCAATCGCATCAATCTCATTATGAATACTCATCATTGCATCACAGAAACGATCTAATTCCGCTTTATCTTCACTTTCAGTCGGTTCAATCATTACTGTATCAGGTACAGGAAACGCCAAAGTTGGAGCATGAAAACCATAATCCATTAAACGTTTTGCAATATCTTCTGCTGTTACCCCTAACTCTTTGTAAGGTTTCAGATTTAAAATTAATTCATGTGCAGAACGTCCGTATTCACCAGTGTATAATACTTGATAACGTCCTTCTAAAACAGACTTAATATAGTTGGCAGTTAGAATCGCATATTTTGTAGCGTCCGTTACACCTTCTGCTCCCAACATTTTGATATAACCGTAAGAAATTAGTAAGATACTGGCACTTCCCCAAGGAGCAGCCGAGACAGCTGAAATACCTTTTTCGCCACCAGTCGAGATTAAAGTATGTGTTGGTAAATATGGCTTTAAGCTATCATTTACACATATTGGTCCCATTCCTGGACCACCGCCACCGTGAGGAATTGCGAAGGTTTTGTGCAAATTCAAGTGACAAACATCAGCACCAATTTCGTTTGGACTTGTCAGTCCAACTTGTGCATTCATGTTTGCTCCATCCATATAGACTCGCCCTCCATGTTCATGAATTAAGTCACAAATTGCCTTGATTTCTACCTCAAAAACACCATGTGTTGATGGATATGTTACCATCAAACAAGCTAAATTATCACTATTCGCTTCGACTTTATCACGTAAATCATTTAAGTCAATATTTCCATTTTCATCACATTTTGTTACTACGACTTTCATTCCTGCCATAACCGCAGAAGCTGGATTCGTTCCGTGAGCTGATGAAGGAATAATCGCTACATTTCGATGAAAATCGCCTCTATCTTCATGATAAGCACGAATTGTCATTAATCCTGTATATTCACCTTGAGCACCAGAATTTGGTTGTAATGAACAAGCAGTAAAACCAGTACATTGACATAACCAAGCTTCTAATTCTTCAAAAATTTGCGTATAACCTTCTGCTTGATTAATTGGAATAAACGGATGCAACCCACCAAATTCTCTCCAACTTACAGGAATCAATTCTGCCGCTGCATTCAATTTCATTGTACAAGAACCCGAAGAAATCATTGAGTGTGTCAATGATAAATCTTTATTTTCCAATGACTTAACATAACGCATCATTTGAGATTCTGAGTGATATGTATTAAAAATCGGATGCGTTAAATATGCTGTTTCACGAACTAAAGCCGTTGGAATTTTATAATCTAATTCATTTGCTTTCGCAAAATCCGCTATTACTGTTTTATCTTTTGCTTCTGCAAATACATTAACAATCGCTTGAACATCTGCGTGATTTGTCGTTTCGTTCAATGCAATCACCACTGAATTATTATTCGGATAGTAGAAGTTAATTTCATTTGCTTCCGCAATTGTTTTAACTGCTTCTGCATTCTCTACTTCTATTTTTATGGTATCAAAATAAGCATCATTCAGTTGATTATAACCTAATTTTGATAATTCTAAATCTGTAATTTGTGCAAAACCATGAATACGTTCCGCAATCGCTTTAATGCGTTCGGGACCATGATAAACCGCATACATTCCTGACATAATCGCCAATAATGCTTGAGCCGTACAGATATTAGAAGTTGCTCTTTCACGCTTGATATGTTGCTCACGAGTTTGCAGTGCCATACGTAAAGCAGGATTTCCGTGTCTATCTATAGAAACACCGATGATACGACCCGGAATCTGACGTTTGTACTTTTCATGTGTTGCAAAGAACGCAGCATGAGGACCACCATAACCCATTGGCACACCAAAACGTTGTGTATTACCAACAACTGCATCCGCTCCCCATTCGCCTGGAGGTGTCAACAAAGCCAAACTCATTAAATCTGCCGCAACGGTTACATATATTTTTTTTGCCTTCGCCTCTTCTGCTAAGGCACGATAATCTTCTACCGAACCTTCTGCCGCTGGGTATTGTAACAAAATCCCGTAAACATCTTTTGATAAGTCAAAATCTTTGACATTTTGAATCACGACTTCAATTCCTAAAGGAATCGCACGAGTTTTTAAAACATCTAAAGTTTGTGGTAAAACAGCATCCGAAACCAATAATTTTGGAGCGGTAACTTTACGTTTGTTTTTTAAACCAAAGAACATTGCCATTGCTTCCGCTGCAGCAGTTCCTTCATCTAACAAAGAAGCGTTTGCCATCGGCATTGCTGTCAAATCGCTCACCATTGTTTGAAAATTCAATAAAGCTTCCAAACGTCCTTGTGCAATTTCGGCTTGATATGGCGTATATTGTGTATACCAACCTGGATTCTCAAAAATATTTCTCAAAATTACTGCTGGCGTAATCGTATCGTGATAGCCTAAACCAATATACGTTTTGAAAACTTTGTTTTTAGCAGCGATTGCTTTCAGTTCGTTCAAATACTGATATTCACTAACTGCGTCAGGAATATCTAAAACTTTATTCGAACGAATTGTTGATGGTACAGTTTGGTCAATTAATTCTTCTAACGAAGAAACACCAACAGTTTGCAGCATTGCTGCAATATCGTTTTTGTTGATACCAATATGTCTTTCGACAAAACGGTCTGGTGCAGATAATTTTAGCATTTTCAGTAAAGTTAGTCAAGGTCTTGACACTAAATAATCTACTATTCTTATAAAAACAAAAGTGATTATTTATTCTCAATCCTGTTAGAACACGATGTTAAAATATAGTTTTAGCAAAGATAATCTTTAACCTTTAAAACGATAAATCAAATTGGTATCAAAACACGAAAAGATGAATTTGTTTTTTATTTGGATTTTGTTTAAATAAGAAAGTTCTAAATTTTGTGTTTATTGTTCTCGTTTCGCTGAAACTTAAAATAGTAATTATAATTATTACGTTTTGCTTTGCAAAATGCCTTTTTTACGCAGACTCACGCTGATTTTCCAATATTTTGCAAAAATATTTTTGCTTTTGTTAATAAAAAACCTGCATGAGGTAATTGTTTTGCAAGACAAAACGCAACGCAACATTTTCATTTTTAAATTTAACTTCAGCGAAACATCAATTATTGAGATAAGAAAATGGAATACACCTAATAAATGGGAAATTATTAATTCTCCATTTTCATAAATTCAAAATGTATTTATACTACATCATTGATTATGAAAAATCAAAGGAGATTCTCAATACGTTTTCATATTTTAACAAAAATGAGCATATTTACGATGAAAAAAATATTAATTAAAATACTCATATATTAAATTTCAATATATTTAAGAATGATATTTTTTTTATTGACTCAAAGTATTTTTTAATAATTTCTTCTTCACCCAGCCTATTTTATTATTATATCGAACTTTCCACCACCATTCCCCCTCATCATCAATAACTTCAATTAATGTTTCAACTTCTAATCTTGAAATGACTCTTGACTTAGAACTTGCCTCATCTCTTAAACTTGTTTCTTTTACTACTCTGTAAATATTCATATTTACAGTTGCTCTTTCTGTTTCTGTCCTCTGAAGAGAAGTAGAATTTGAATTAAAATCTTTTGCTTGATTAAGACTTAAAACAATAGTTGTCCCAATTATTAATGTTAAAATAACATCCCAATTTCTACTCAAGTATCTACTTTTCCATAAAGCATATATTCCAACAGGAGGTATAAAAATACAAAAGAAGATTATTAAGAAAATATTGTTATACCATCTTTGATTTCTACGTCCCATCGTTTTTAGTTAATTAAATTAGATATTAGGTTTTGATAAAAAGCAGTAACTCCAACAAAAGCATCACCAATCATTCCAGCATCATAGATAAACATACAATTAAAATCTTCTTCTAATTTTTCGACTAAAAGACTATATAATATTATATTTATAAAAGCTGTAATTGGCACTCCTATTCTAAAATAATTCTTACGAGTTTTATGATTTAAGATTATCATCCCTAAAGCTATACCTACAAAACCCATAAAGATAGAAGCCCAAAATAATTTTGCCTCTGGAACTCTCCCTTTCCCTGTTTTCGACTTATTTAAAATTGCAATTTTCTTATCTTTATACATTAACTTATAAGACCAAATATTAGCGGTCAAAAATATTAACAAAAGGTAAAATGTATTTATTATCATAAATAATTTATTTAGATATGATTAAGAAAAAGGTGTCAGTTATTTACCATTAACTCCTTAACTCAAAAATAGAATATTATAAATGTCAATATATAACCAAATATACATTATATATATTTATTATTATAATATAACAAATACTTATTTAGTATCAATTCTATTAAAGCATAATGTTAGAGTATAGTTTTAGCAAAAAATATTTAACCTTTAGAACGGTTGTAGTGCAACTCTTCAAAAGTTTTTTTTAATCATATTTTTTGTTAAACAAAGGTAGTGCAGTATTTCTGTCTGTTGTGCATGTATTATTTCACAGGCAGGAATGCCTGTGTTACTTTATTCTGAAAAAAGGGAAAATACATATTGCTAAAATAAAAAAGGCTTCACCGAAGCGAAGCCTTTTTTATTATCTATTATTTTCAGTTTATTAATTCAAACTTGGTTCTTCCACTACTTTTTTGATAATAACTTGCTTATTTTCATCATCAAAATTAGCAATTAAACTACCTTCTTTTGCATTATCGTTTAGGATAAATTCCGCTAACGGGTCTTCCAAATATTTCTGAATCGCACGATGTAAAGGTCTTGCACCGAACTGTGGATCATATCCTTTTTCAGCTAAAAATGCTTTCGCTTCATCACTCAATGACAAGGTATAATTGATATTTTTTAAACGTGTATAAACATCGGTCATTGCAATATCAATAATTTGGAAAATATCATCTTTTCCTAAAGAGTTAAAGACAACCACATCATCAATACGATTTAAAAATTCAGGTGAAAATGTACGTTTCAATGCATTTTGAATCACACCTCTTGCGTCATCATCCGCAGATTCTACTCTTGATTTTGTAGCAAAACCAACACCTGAACCAAAGTCTTTCAATTTACGAACACCAATATTTGAAGTCATCAAAATCAATGTATTCTTGAAATCTACCTTTCGACCCAAACCATCTGTTAATTGTCCATCATCCAACACTTGTAACAAAATATTATAAACATCAGGATGTGCTTTTTCGATTTCATCTAATAAAATCACTGAATAAGGCTTACGACGAACACGTTCCGTCAATTGTCCACCTTCTTCGTAACCAACGTATCCTGGAGGCGCTCCGATTAATCGAGAAATAGAGAACTTCTCCATATATTCAGACATATCAATACGAACTAAAGCATCTTCAGAGTCGAACATATAACGTGCTAAAGCTTTCGCTAATTCTGTCTTACCAACACCTGTTGGGCCAAGAAAAATAAACGAACCAATCGGTTTTTTCGGATCTTTCAATCCGACACGATTACGCTGAATCGCTTTAGTGATTTTCAGTACAGCTTCATCTTGACCGATAATAGCTTTTTTCAAATCAGCACCCATTGTAATCAATTTATTGCTTTCGTTTTGAGCTACACGACGTACAGGAATTCCTGTCATCATTGCTACAACCTCTGCAATATCTTCTTCTCCTACTGGATATTTCTTAGTTTTTGACTCTTCTTCCCATTCCATTTTAGCAAATTCTAACTTACGTTGTAATTTGCTCTCATCATCACGCAAATCCGCAGCACGTTCATACTGCTGATTTTTTACTGCCTGATTTTTCTCTTCTTTCAGCGTTTCAATTTGCTGTTCTAAAGAAATGATGTGTTTAGGAACACTAATATTTTTTAAATGAACTCTTGCACCGACTTCATCCAAGATATCAATTGCCTTATCTGGCAAATGTCTATCTGTAATATAACGGGCAGATAAAGTGACACACGATTTTATCGCCTCATCATCATATTGAACATTATGAAACTCTTCATATTTTGGCTTGATATTATGTAGAATATGAACAGCTTCTTCTTGCGTTGGCGGATCGACCATTACTTTTTGGAAACGTCTATCCAAAGCACCATCTTTCTCAATATGCTGACGATATTCATCCAATGTCGAAGCACCAATACATTGCAACTCACCTCTTGCCAAAGCAGGTTTGAAAATATTCGATGCATCAAGAGAACCAGTTGCACCTCCAGCACCTACAATAGTATGAATTTCATCAATAAACAAAATTACATCACGAGATTTTTCCAACTCGTTCATAATAGCTTTCATACGTTCTTCGAATTGTCCACGATATTTTGTTCCAGCAACTAAAGCTGCCAGATCTAACATCACAATTCGTTTGTTGAACAATGCACGAGATACTTTCTTTTGAGTAATTCGCAAAGCTAAACCTTCAACAATTGCTGTTTTTCCAACACCAGGTTCACCGATAAGAATCGGATTATTCTTTTTACGACGGCTCAAAATTTGAGAAACTCGTTCGATTTCTCTTTCACGACCGATAATTGGATCTAATTTTCCTTCTTCTGCTAATTTCGTCACGTCACGACCGAAGTTGTCTAAAACTGGTGTACGAGATTTTGCTTGTCCACGCTGTTGTTGACTCGGGTTGTTTCCACCTCCACGAGGTTGTTGATACCGTTGGTTATCGTCATCTTCAAACTCATCAGAAGGACTTTGATCTTTGATTTCTTGGCTCACGTATTGTAATTCTGTTTTAAAAATATCATAATCTACGTCGAATTGTTGTAGAATTTTTGCTGCTAAGTTCTTATCCTTTAAGATAGACAAAACCAAATGCTCCAAATCTACTTCTTCATCTTTCAACATTCGAGCTTCTAAAAAAGTAGCTTTAAGCACTTTCTCTGCTTGTTTGTTTAGTGGTAATTCGCCCACATTATAACTTGCCCGTACTGAACGCTTGTTTGGAACAGAACTTTCGATAACGCCACGGAGTTCGTCAGTATTAACATCTAAAGATTCTAATACTTTGACTGCTAAACTGTTAGGTTTTAGCGTAATTCCGAGCAACAAATGTTCTGTACCAATATAGCTATGTCCTAATCGGTCTGCTTCTTGCCGACTTTTGGAGATAACTTCTTTCACTTTTGGTGAAAACCGATTCATTACTTATATATTTTAGTCTTTATTCACAAAGCAATTATACCGCTTAATTATAAAAAGGTTGGATAGTTGTTTTAGTGAATATAAATTCTTAATAATTTTAATCCATTAAATTTAAGAAAAGAATGGTTCAAAAATCTTGAATTTTTGTTATAAAAATTAATCCCAATAATTGTACTAATAAATGTAAGCTTTTTTCTATGAACAATCCAATATTATGTCTAACAAATTAAATGTAGAACCGTTCATATTATTGTTTTTTTTGTATTTAGATTATTTTTTACAATAATTTGGTGAAGATTACAACCTCCAGCCTATTTCATTTTGTCAAAAACTCTACCAACCGATAATATTATGGTAATAATGAACAATTTGTCAGTTACTTAACGTGTTTGTAGAATTAATCACCATATTATTTTAATGAACTTTAAGTTTTTCTTAATTTTAAAGACAAATTTCACTAAAATTTTTTCAATAATATTTATACATTTGTGGACGAATATCCTTAATGTACTTTAGTTTTTAATCAAGCTGTATTTTAATATAGGATATTATTAAGGTATACTATTTAAAAATAATTATACATTTATAACCTAAAGTAATTAAGATAACAAATAACTTGAATTATGAAATACTCAATTGATAAACAAGAAAAATACACGGTTTTGTCTCTTCAAGATGAAAACTTAAATTCTGTTGTTGCACCAGATTTGAAATCTGAATTGGTCATCTTACGTAACGAAGGCATCGAAAATTTAATCTTAAATTTAGAAGATGTTAAATTTGTAGATTCGTCAGGTCTTAGTGCCATATTGACAGCGAATCGCTTATGGAATGGTCTCGGACAATTCGTTTTAACTGGTGTAAATCATACAAGCGTAAAGAAATTAATAGCGATTTCTCGTTTAGATTCCATTTTGAATATTAAAGAATCACTTGAAGCAAGTATCGAAAGTATTATGATGGAGAACTTAGATCAAGAGTTAGATGCTTAAAACCGTCTGATTATTCATTCAAAAAGGTGAAGCTGATTATTTCTGCTTCACCTTTTTTGCTGGTATCTATATTCTAATTACCTTGCAAATTATATATTATCAAATTCGTAATAGAAGTTATCATCAATGACCAAACAACCAACAAATCGCCTCGAACAACTCAAACAACTCTTTCCCGAAACTATCATTAACGGACAGGTTGATTTCTCGAAATTACAACAAATTTTAGGCGATAATTCGACCGAAAGTGAAACTGATTTTGGTTTGCATTGGTTAGGGAAATCTGATATTTTCAAGGACATCGAACATCCAATAAGTACGAATCTATTATTGGCGAAAGCCAAAAGTATAAACCCACAAAATACTGAAAATCAATTTATTGAAGGTGAAAACTTGGAAGTATTGCGTCACTTGCAACACACGCATAAAGAAGCGGTAAAACTCATTTACATCGATCCACCTTACAACACTGGAAATGACCATTTTGTCTATTCGGACAACTTCATCGAAAGCAAAGCAAATTGGCACGAAAACGATAGGGAAAACGAGCGTTTTCACGCCAACTGGCTCTCGATGATGTACGCAAGATTAACGTTAGCACGGAATCTTTTGCGGGAAGATGGAGCGATTTTTCTCTCGATTGATGACAATGAATTATATCATTTGAAATTGATTTTAGATGAGATTTTTGGTGAACAAAATTTCATTGCTACAATGGTTCGACAATGCAAAGTAGGAAGCGGACACGATAGCGGACACGTTGCGGTTGAGTACGATTACGTTGTTTTTTATGCTAAAAATAAGTCAGAATTAAAAGCTAAAAAGCAAACAGTTGACACATCTTTGGATAAAAAATATCGCTATGAAGATGCTTTTGTCGAAGAACGAGGAAAGTATTATTTGCGAGATTTAGATTATAAAGGAACGTATTCGGCTTCGATGGATTTTCCTTTGGAAATGCCTGACGGAACGACGATTTACTCTGGTGGAAAACATGGACAACCAAATACTTGGCGTTGGTCAAAAGAGAAGGTCGAATGGGGAAAATTGCCAGAAAATGATTTTATCGTTTTCAAAAAACGTCCAAAAGGTTGGAAAGCGTATATTAAACAATATCAATTTGTGGATAATAAAGGCAATCGTCGAGAGCGAAAATTACCTTATCGTGCGTTGGTTCAGTTTCTAAATGGCGAAGGAACGAAGGATATTCGAGATTTATTCGGTGAAGCTGTTTTTTCTTTTCCAAAATCTGTATCTTTACTAACTTACTTAATATCAATGGTTTGTGACGATGATGATACGGTTTTAGATTTTTTCGCAGGTTCGAGTACAACGGCTCATGCTGTTTTAAAAATCAATCATGAACAGCAGAAAAATCTGAATTTTATTTGTGTTCAAATTCCTGAAAATTTGCCAGCGAAAAGTGCTGCAAAAAAAGCTGGTTTTGAAACACTTTCAGAGTTGAGTTTTGCGAGAATTTGTAAAGTTATTGAACAATTAGGTGATGAGCAAGGTGTTCAGTTTCTACAAGTACAACCTGTAGTTACTCACGTTTAACTCCTCCAGAGTTATAAGGTAAACCCTGAAAGGGTTAAATATAAATAACCATAGGTTGTACCTATGGAAAATAAGCTTTCAATGACAAAAAAAGACATTATACAACTCCCAATTACAAAAGCGACAATCTTAAACGCTACAGAAAAAGCACGTCATCAAATCAATTTTCATGATAATTTGCGTTATCGAAAACCGATTATTCAATTAGATTCTAAGATTCGAGGTTATATCGGCGAAGTCGGTTTAAAAACTTGGTTTGCTTCACATGATATTCATTTTGCGAAAGCAAATACGATGAAAGCTGATGAAAATATGGATATTGACTTTGTTTATGAAAATGAAAATCGAACATTACATTTGGAGGTCAAAACGTCTTTAGTCGCTGATAAAGACAGAAACTGGGAAGATATTTTTCGGAATCGTGATATAAAATTGATTCGTAGAAAAAATCAATCTATCGAAGATTTAACTGGTGATTTGCATTTGCAAATTTACTTTTATGGTCATCGAAAAAAACGAGATACTTTTCTAAAAAGCCTTGATATTGATTTGGGTTTACCAACATTTGATTTGTATAATGAAATGCATTTGGAAAAATATATTCGGAATACTTATTTCGTTGGTTGGATTGATAAACCAACTTTGATTGAACAAATCAATAATAAAAAACGTAAAACATGGACTTTCGCCAAACGGGAATTTTGGTTGTGTAATCTGGGAGGAGATGCTAAAAAACCGATAAATATTTTGGATTATTTATAATTGAATATTAGATGTTAGATGTTTTTGAAATAACTTTTTTTTCTACTTAAACATTCATTTCATTATCAATAAAAGGTTTTCTCATAAAATTTTTGGTAGTGTTATGAATATGCACCATACATTTTAACTAAATTACTGTTTCCAATGATTTAGAAAATCAAAAAGTGCATAAGTACAACACTACCAAACAACTTACTCAATCAATAAAGTCATTTTTCCCAAATTTTTATAATTTTCATTTTTTATGACAATAAAATACAAACCGTTTGAAAAATTCAGTGGTATTTTCAAATCATTTGTACCTTTTTGAGTTTGATATTTTTCAGATTGTAATAATTGACCCGAAGTATTCAAAATTTCAACATAGACTGAATTCGCTGTTTTAGTCTCAATCTGAACCGTTAATAATTCACTATTTTTAAGTGGATTAGGAAAAACGTTGATTGTGTAATTTTCAGTATTAATAATTTTTGTTGAGGTATTAAAATTCACAATAAACGAAAAGGACGCTGAACAACCAGCTTGATTTGTAATCGTAACACTATAAAATCCGTAAGTAAGATTTTCAATCTTTCGACCTATCGCACCGTTACTCCATATGTAAGTAAAAACGCCAACTGTATCATCTAAAAACAACTCTATCGAACCATTAGAACTACCATTATCGTCTACAATAATAGTATCTAATAAAGTAATCGTTGGAAGTACACTTAACTCTAACGTAGTAATACTATCACAACCATTATTATCAATAGAACTAATGGTATGAATACCTGATGTGGTATAAATATTATTGTTCCAATTATAACTTTGTCCATCGCAAATAAAGGCAGAAATTGTACTATCACTGTTTGGTAAAACTGTTAAATTCATATTCAAAAGGCTATCACAACCGAAAGCAGTTGGGACAGTTACTTGATACATTCCTGTTGTATTATAAGTATTTCCGTCAAACACGATAGAGTCACCGTGACACAATTCAATATCTATATTTGCTGTCACATCAGCACAAGCCGTCACTTGAATTAGAAAAATCTTTTGAATCGAACTCAACAATTGACCATTTCGATATTCGTCAATAGTAATTCCAAAATAATACAATCCAATTTGAGTTATCGAACCTGTCAATATTCCTGTCAAAGAATCAATCGTAATATTACTACCTAAAGGAAAGCTATTTGTAAACACTGGCGAGATATAAGGGACATTACTATATGGTGGCGGACTTGCGGGTCCTGGCCCAGGGTTTCCTTGTTGAAAACCAGTCAGAGGTGTTTTAAAAGTATAATGTAAAGAATCACCATCTATATCTATTCCACTGAAATCCATATGAATAGGTTCTCCGACACAATATGTTGTTTGTGTTTCGTTCACAAAAGTGGGACTGTTATTATAAAGTGTTTGTGCATCTGCTGAAATGAATGTTGTTAAAGTCATCCCATATGTACTGGGATTAAAAATATTAATAATATTTTGATTTAAGCAACAACGTTGATACGACATATGATAGCCTAAACTATTAAATGGTAATGTCAATGTTGTGGTATAAGTCGCTACTTCAACTTGAAAAACATTAACAGCACAAATATTAAGATTTGGAGTAGTTAAAATATTATTATTATGATTAACAAAAACAGTATTTGAGTTGCCATTGATCAGATACGGTTGTCCATTTCCGTCAAATATACTCAATGGAAGCGGATTATCAAATGGAGCGGCAGAGCTTATAGTATCTTTATAAACTTTAATCGTAATCTCATATTGATTATTTCCCAAACACTCGTAATACATTTCGCCGCCAGTTAAGTGCCACGCAAAAGATGTTGCAGAAAAGAAAATCATCACAGAAAGTGAAAAAATAATTTTAAGATTATTTAGCATGTTCTTTGATTAAAAACCTTCATAAATGGTAAAAAAAGGTTTAAGAAGGTCTTGGTTGATAAATGAATGTTGACAAAAATAAATAGTAAATCGGTTTAATTAAAAGAATTTGTATTAAAATATTCAAGATATTGATATAAGAGTATTTTGATTATTTTTTGGTTAAAAATTTTTGAATATCCAAACCTGACAAAGCCGGTAGCATAGTTGTGAGTTTGACGAATTGACCACCGAGATCTCGGGACAAGATTTCAGAACTTAGAAACTAAATAGATATATTGATTACAAAAAAATAGCAAAATTGAGGATTGAAATAATCACTCAAAATTGCTATTATTTTTTTTCAAGAAGTTGATAACAAACTAATTACCAACATTTTAACACTATTACTTTATCTTCATATTTTATCGTAAGATAACCATTTTTCCAAAGCCACCTTTAAAGTAATCATTTGTTCCAGTATTGAATAATTCATAATTTTCTTCTGTCGCTGATTTCAAATTGACACGATACAAATACACACCATTTGCTAAGCGATTTCCAAAGTCATCTGTTCCATCCCAAGTATATTCAGTACGATTCAATCCGACACGAATATCGCCTAACTCTTCTTTAGTAATTGTACGAATAACTTTACCCGAAACTGTAAATATTTGAATATTCATCGCTTCTGGTATTTCTGCACCTGTCAATGTAAATACAAACTGTGTCGAAGTGCTAAATGGATTTGGATAGTTTAATACATTCGAAATCATTGCTTTCGTAATGACTTCAAAGTCAATTTTGTATTCATTTGCACCAGATTGATTATTCGTAGCATCTTTTGCTTTTACTTGTAATTGATATGTTCCATCTTCCATAAACTCTGGTAAAAACTCGATTTCAGCACGATTTTTATTTTCTAAATCATTATTATCAGCAGGACGGAAAATCACCGTTTGATTATCTACATAATAACGAGTTGAGACACCAGAAGGCGAAACTATATACAGTTCAAAAGTAGACGTATCATCTAATGCAATAAAAGGATTCTCATCTTCTAAAGCAATCAAAATATTCGGTTTAGAAGAAATAATATCGCCACTCATTATATGGACACCGTCAAAAGTTACATCTAAAATCGGAGCTGTATTATCTTTCTCAATATAAAAACTTGCTACACCAACATTGTTAAATTTATACATTTCAGGCTGATCATTATCTGGATTCACTTCAATATTCACTAAGTGATTTCCAGAACGATTTCGAGTATCTAAATTTAATTTTGCTACGATAGAAGAATCACCTAAAAGTGCTTCATTTCTTGTAAGAATATTCACTTCTTCATTTACAGCATTTGTAATTGTATATTTTACAAGAAGACTATCCATCGCTGTGTTTGAGATATTTTCCACACCAATTTCAAACTTAAACTCATCACCTTGTTCAATTGTATCAGCATGAAACACTAAGTAATCTTGTGGATTTAATGCAGCATCTGGCAACGGTTGATAGAATACTCTCCAATAATCTAACTGTGCAGGTGTCAAACTCGTTTCATCTTTTACATTGTATCGCAACTTCAAATACGGAAATATATTTGGATTTACAAAATCTAAAGATATATCATACAATGTTGTATTTGTCATCAAAACAGAATCTACACCATCAACAGTTACACCGATTATATCTAATGAAATCGTATCTTCTGTAGGATTAAAGTCGCTGACTTGCCATTTTACATCTCCCCAAAATTTTGCTGGGCCTATTGGTGTCGAAGTGATTGAGCCTTGGGTTTGTTTACCTGTAAGAATAGTTGTAGCTTGGATGATTTCAGTTACTGTATTTGCATGGACTTCACGTTGCCCTTCCCAGTTTGAGTTTCCTTTTTGGAAAATAAATATATAAGGTGTTTCATTTGTTGCTAAATTACGAATTTGTGTTGCTCCTTCGTCTTCTAATACTTGAAAGATATTTGTACCAAGTGTTAATGAATCTGCAGCCCATTGATTTGCATGATAACTTGAATTTGTTTTTTGAGTTGTAAATACAACAACATAATCATTTTCAGGTATATTATTTTGAAGAAAATTAATAGCTTCTTGTCTTTCTGTAATATCATCCATTCCTTTTATATAAACAGCGTTAGGATTTTGCCAACAATTGTATTGTCCACCTGTTCCATTGATATTACTATAAATATGTTTATCCTTATCAAACCCTAAAATCCAAAAAGTTGCATGGTCGGAATAAGCATTAGAAGGACAAGGCCAATAATTTACAAAACGAAATCCATCAATATATAGTGCTATTTCAGCCCAATTTAAGATACCTACAGCTCCATTAATTACTTTAAACTCGGAAGTTGTATTTCCAAAAATATTTGTATAGGAAGTCGAGTCCATATCTATATCATTCTGTATTGCGTTAGTTTTCTGATAAAAATGTGATTGATTCCATCCCTCCAAACTTTCTGAGATATAAATAAATGAACTATACTGCCAATCAAAACCATTCCCACTTGTCAATATACTATCCATACTAATTCGCCAATAGTAAACAGTTGAATCTTGTAGTGTAATTATTGGTTGCCAAGTAATTAAACCACCATTGCTTTCTTTTTGTGTCGTTAATTTTATTGGACTATCAAAAGTATTCGTAGTATCAATCTCTATATAATATTGAATATTGTCCGTTAAAATATTAGAAGTCGAGGCTTTTAGAGTAATTGTAGGTTCATTGATAATGCTATATTCATAAGGATAAATTGGTTTAGCACTATTAGAAATAATAGAAAAAGGAATAATTGTCGTATTATTTGATTCAGCATTTGACGGAGATTCTACAACCTCATTATCCACATCAACTGTAATGTGTAACTCATTTGTTCCTATAACTTCTTTATTTTCTAATAACAACCAAGTCGTATACGTTTCCTCAAAATCCGGTGATTTTACTTGTATCGTTTTCAGTTCGACTTTTGTTCCATTTGGATATTGTTGTTCAATTAAAATATGAATAGAATCTTCTACTGCATACCCGATATTAGCAACTACTAAATCTAACTGAAAACTATCTAATTGAACATTGACAAACTTAGGATTAATTGTTGTTTTTTCTTTATTAACAATATAATCAACACCTTCTTGCGGATAAATTTTCATAGCAGGATCACCATGTAAGAAAATGTTATGTTTCACTAATCTTCCCCAAAATCCACTCAAAGGATACTCCTCAATCGTTGATTTCATTACTTTTCCTATGGTTTGTCCATAATTATCATCTCCTAAGTTTTTATACAAAACTCTTCCGTATTGATTCAAATCACTTAAACTTGTCGTTGCAGTCGAACCAATAAAACCGATTGCACCTCGATTCTCCACAAAGACATAAGTTTCACTTAATGTAGAAGGAGATTCTAACAAGCGATTAGTGTTACATCCCATTGCATAAATCATTGGGTATTTCCCTTTATTATTATACTGATTCGGATCACCAATATCAAAGTCCAATGTATTCGGTGCAGAGTGACCAAAAAATGTTATCCATGCTAAACCCTCATTAATCCGTCGTGTTACATCATCTGAGTTAGCCGATTGAATAACATTCGTTGAGTTTTTATAATACCCTAAAACACTTGCACCTAATTGACTTTGCTTAATTGTATCTTCCATATCAACTAAACGACCTTTTATAAAATCCTGAATATCCGGATCGCCTCCGCCTAAATGCAAAAAACTCTTTTGCCAAGCTCTATCTTCAATCGTTTGAGGTGCTGTTTGGTAAGCTAATTCGACTTCTTTTATTTTATCCAAATAGGTACTTAACATATCAGGTGTATAAGCCGCAATTCGTCCAACAGCTAAAACAGGTTCATCTGTATTGGGTTTTGCTGCTAATAGATTATCAGAAGACGGATAACCAAATGAAGGCACTAATTCATAATTCTCAAAATCAGCGTTTCCATTTCGATATTTACCATAATAAACCCCTTTTCCAATAATAAATAAATATTCGGAACTCCAATGTTTTGCGGCCCATTGTACAAAATTTCGGATAGCCTGTTCATGTCTATCAATACCATAACCAAACTGTTCATAAACTTGGTCAATATCAACAATAATTGGTGTATGATTTCCACCTAAAGTACTTGCTCGATAATTTGCATAATCTTGAACATGATTAAACCCTGTTCCATCATCAAATAATTTAGAATGAGTCAAAAGAATATAATTTCCGCCTTGATTTTGTTGAAAAGGCATAAATTGTACCGATTCTATACTTGATATTTTATAAGCGTTATCAGCAACCAGAATGAATTGACGTGATTGAGTAGAAGCAGGAACGGCAACTACTATTCTGTTGTTCGCAATTTGTGTATTAATCCTTGTTCCATTTGTTAAATCATATAAAATAGGAGGATTTGTCCCATAAGTAAAATTCTGAATTTCAAAATATTGCCTTTGCCATGAAGAATCCATCTCAAATGAAACCCAATTCACATTTGAAAATTTAAATACACGAGGATATTTAGCCTTAATAAAAGCAATACGATATTTATCGTCAGCAGAAGCATTGCCAATGATTCGTACAGGAGAACTACCGCTGGTCGCACTCATTGGTACTGAAATATGATAATTTTTAACTGCCCAATTTGAAAAGGTGTCATTTACATACGTAATATTATTAATCTGTATTTCTGTTTGATGATTTCCTGATTGTGCTAATAATTGCACTTCAAATTCTGCATTAGGAACATTAGTTGAATAACGATTTGATAAACCTACATTATTACTTTGATTCGCACTATAAGTATTTTTTGTATAACCTTCTCCAAGATCATACTTCGCACTAACGTGACCCGAACCTCCTCTATCAATTCCTACACTCAAACGTTCATTCCATTCTCTTGTTTTCGTAAACCAACAATAAATTTCTTTTGGAGGAAGATTCGTTAAGTCATTTGGGATTTCATTGATAATCAAAGGATTTACCGTATTCACATTATATGTTAAATAATAAACCGATGTATCTGTGTATAAACTGTATTCTCTGTTCACCTGATAAGTAGGATCATCATATAAAAACTTATCTACTTCGCCTCTGTTCTTTTCTCCATAAAAAGTTAAAAAATCGTTCGATGTTAAAGTATTTATTTCACTAACATAAAATGAAATAGGTTTCCCATTTTTCAATAATTGTAGATTTTGCCCTTGCGGAATAGCTGTTCCACTAAAAACACCAGCATTATTCAAGGCATTATAATCTAAGCGATACATACCATCTTCAGCAACTTTAATCTTGAAATATGCTTGGTTATAGTTAATCCATTCATTTCCATAAAGCGTGTCATTTCCAGTAATCATTTGAGCATTCATCTTAGGAACAAACCAAACAATTATTCCAAAAAACAAAAGGAGTATTTTATTATTCATAACTTTGCGTTGATGATTATAAAATAAAATTGTGTAAAACTTTTTGACAGAATTAATAGGACTTTTATTAACTCTTCCAAAAAATTATTTTCTACATAACCTTATTTTCATTTTAGTTTTTTTTTGAAGTTTGAACAAAAATAATAAAGTCTTTTCACAAATTATTTATCATATTTGATATTTAACGATATTGTTTACAACAACTACATAATGTTTCTTTTATTATGAATGTCGAAGAGTACATTATTGAACCTCCTAAAAAGGTCTCTATCAAATGGGAAGAACTCTGGCGTTATCGAGAGTTATTCTACTTTTTTACTTGGCGAGATATTAAGATAAAATACAAGCAAACAATTTTAGGTTTCCTTTGGGCAATTTTACAACCCTTAGCAATGATGACTGTTTTTGTGTTGTTTTTTGCTAAAGGCTTGAAGGTATCAACCGATAATATTCCTGCTCCAATATTTTATTTTGTAGGCTTAATGTTTTGGAATTTATTTAGTTCAGGGTTGAATAGCTCTGCAAATAGTATGGTAGCAAATGCTGATATTATTAAAAAAATCTACTTTCCACGATTAATAATTCCATTTTCAGGTGTTTTGGTCGCATTATTTGATTTTTTAATGACCTTACTCCCTTTTATTGTTTTAATGATTTATTATTTAATAACAACAGATTTTGTAATCACCCTTGATATCTTATACCTACTTCCTCTTGCCTTACTACTAACTTTAACAACAACAGTAGGTTTAGGTTGTACGATTGCAGCATGGAATGTAAAATATCGAGATTTTCGTTATATTGTTCCATTTATGATACAATTTTTATTATTCATAACACCCGTAATTTATCCTGTTACGATGTTCGATAATATTCCTTATTTAAAATATATTTTAGCTTTAAATCCAATGACTGGTGTCATGTTAATGGCACGAAATGGCTTTTCCATGGATAGTTTACCGATTGATTTAATCGGAATCAGTATATTTGTATCTATTTTTTTATTAATAATTGGTCTTTACATCTTTCGAAGGATGGAGGCTTATTTTGCTGATATTGCTTGATACAAAGATAAGAACAGCCTGAAAAATTTTCTAAAAACAATTCACATCAGATTATTATTGTAAAACTTGAATTTATCAAAGATTCTTTATTAGATTACTCTTATTAGAATCAACCTATAGGAGGCAACTGAAAGTAAATAATATTTGAAGATAATTTTGGTTGTTTGACAATTTTTGCGAGTAGCGACTGTCTTTAGCTGCCATCTTTTGAAATTGTTTACGGCAGTTAAAGACAGCCGCTACGTGAAACAATAATTTTTGCTAATATAGGAATTTCAACAATATGAATAAAAAGAAAATAATTTACATATTAGGTGTAGAAAGGAGTGGTTCTACCCTATTAAACATAATCTTAGGGAATGATGACCATATAGCAAGTTTTGGAGAATTACAGTACTTTCCTGAAGCTGTTCTAAAAAATCATATGGCATATCAAGATGTCAATATTAAAGAATCCATATTTTGGTCAAATATTATTAATGAATTTGAAGTAAAATTTGGAACAGATATATTTTTGGAGTACCAAAACCTTAGAATAAAATATGAAAGATGGCGTAGTATTCCTATGTTATTATTACACAAACTTTTAAAGAAAAAAACTCTTTTTTCATATTGGGAATATAACGATTTTTTAATCGACCAGTTACAAAAACGAACAAATAAAGAATACGTTTGTGACTCCTCAAAAAACTATCCTCGCTATTTGGCATTATTACTATCTAATCAATATAAATTTTATCCTATCTTAATTATTCGTTCTGTTTATGGATATGTTTGGTCTAAAAAGAAACATTCAATAAATAATGGAAATAGCGACAAAAAACAAAATTTATTTAAGTCTATTATTTTTTGGAATAGTGATAACCTACTTTTTTTAATTATAAGATTATTTAATATTAAAAAAATCCCCATAGTTAAGTATGAAGATTTTGCAACTACTCCTGAAAATACACTCAATAGACTTGAGCAAGTTTTTAATTTAAACCTAAAGTCTGTAAAAAAACATATAAAAGAAAAAAATATATTTACTATAAAAAATACAATAGCGGGAAATTACAGTTTAAGATTAAAAAATAAAATTTCAATAAAATTAGATAATTCTTGGAAAGTTAATTTAACACTAAAGGAAATAATAACAATATCGATATTATCATTCTTTCTATTAAAAATCATAAATTATGAAACCTATTTTAAACGTCCAAAATCTTTGGAAACAATATAAAATCGGTGGGCAACAGGTATCTTACTTGAGTTTACGAGAACGATTATTACAGCCTTTTCAACGACAACAAACAAATACTTTTTGGGCTTTGCAAGGTCTTAACTTCGATGTTTATGAAGGGGAATGTATTGGAATCATTGGTAGAAATGGAGCAGGAAAATCAACTCTTTTAAAGGTTTTATCTCAAATTACACCGCCGACAAAAGGCTGCATCAAAGCAAGAGGAAGAGTTGCAAGTTTGTTAGAAGTCGGTACAGGTTTTCATCCCGAGCTGACAGGTAGAGAAAACGTCTATTTAAACGGCTCTATTTTGGGTTTAAAACGAGCAGAAATTAAGGCTAAATTTGACGAAATCATTGATTTTAGTGGTATTGAAAAGTTCTTAGATACACCCTTAAAACATTATTCAAGTGGAATGCGTTTGCGATTAGCTTTTTCGGTTGCAGCACATTTAGAACCTGAAATATTGTTAATTGATGAGGTTTTGGCGGTAGGTGATGCAGAGTTTCAGAAGAAGTGTTTGGGGAAGATGGATGAGGTGAGTAAGAGTGGACGGACGGTGATTTTTGTGAGTCATAATTTGGGGGCAGTTCGACAGTTGTGTAGTAGGGGGATTTTGCTAAATAATGGCAGTATTATAACCGACGCTAATATTGATAATGTTATTAACAAATACTTAGGAAGTTATAACCAAACTTATCCTTCAATAAAAGATAGAAAAGATAGAAAAGGTAGTCTTCAAACAATCATTACAGAAATTGAATTATTAGAGCAAGGAGAAAAAGTATATAACAACTCTATAACAGCAGGAAATGAGTTGACGATTATAATAACTTATAAAAGTTTTAGGAAAGACTATAAACAATTAAATAATTTACATATAGGAATTGCTATTTTCAATCAGTCAAACCAGTTTGTTTCTGTATTAAACAACAAAATGTCAAATTTTTCACTAACAAATCGCCCTTTAGACGGTAAGGTTTATTGTAAAATTGAGAAACTTCCACTCATGGGAGGAAATTTTTCTTGTAGGGTATCTCTGGAAGTTAATAATAGTCTATGTGACTACATCGAAGATGCATTCTATATAAATGTATTAGAAGGGGATTATTATTTATCAAAAAACCCAAACGTACAAAGTCGACAAGGAGTATACATCAATCAATCATGGTATTAAAAAAAAACAAGCTTCCTTCTTTCTTTATAATTGGAGCACAAAAATGCGGTACAACCTATCTAAATAATCTATTAGGTAGTTCTCCATTTATTTATAGTCCCCCAAAAAAAGAAATTGATTTTTTCTCAAGTAATTTACTTTATACAAAAGGGATTTCTTTTTATAAAAAAAGTTTTAACTGTCCTCTCTATACTCTAAAAACCTTTGAGGCATGTCCAAACTATATGTATTATGAAAAGGCTATTAAACGCATCTATAAATTTAACCCCAATTCCAAATTAATAATCATCATCAAAAACCCTGTCGAACGATTTATTTCAGCATGGAATATGTACTATCTATTTTTTGTAACAAATGACGACAACAAATGGTATTCAAAAACTAATGTTATGAAAAACTATTTTGGAATCATGCCCTCTCCTCACAATCTAAATGGTATTTCTTTTTTAAAGAAGTCAATATTTCCTTCTTTAGACGAGGTGATAGAACAAGAAATAAGCGATTTTAAGAAAAATAAACTTCTCTTGGAACCAGGATTTCTTACAAGAGGGCTTTATATTGAACAAATTAAAAACATATTAAAATACTTCAACAACGAACAACTTTTAGTTATAAACAACAATCAGATTAATTCTTCTCTGCCTCAAATCAAATCTTTTTTAGGCATAGTACACTACCCTTTTTTCACTAAAAAAGTAAATGGGTTTATTGGAACTTACAAAAATGAAATACCAATATCGAAGTTAGAACAACTACATCATTTTTATGAACCCTATAATCAGGAATTATATCACTTCTTAAAAAAAGACTTAAAATGGTAAAATCACCTTTAACCAAAGGAACAGTAACCTTAATAAAAAAAATACCAGTATCCTTTATAATAGAGGGATATTTAAAAACTTTCGGACTTGATACAAGTAAGTATTTTGATTCAACAGATTATTTGAGTTTATATCGCTGCGATGATACAGGATATGAATTTTACCATCCTTTTGAGATTGCAGGTGATGAAAATTTTTATGATTTTTTTCAAGAAAAATATGATTGGTATTATCAAAAAGATAAGTGGGAATATGAGCAAGCATTAAAAATCGTAAACTTTAAAGGAGCAAAGGTATTAGAAATCGGTTGTGGAAATGGTTATTTTTTAAAAAAAGCACTCAACAAAAGTGCGAAAATAGCAGAAGGCTTAGAATTTAATAGTCATGCTGTTCGTTATTGCCAATCCGAAGGTTTAAACGTTTCTAACAAAAACTTATCTGAAATGCCAAAAGGAAACTTTTACGATATTATTTGTTCTTTTCAAGTTTTGGAACATATTGCTGAGGTGAATACCTTTTTCAAAAAAACAAGTAGCATTTTAAAGAAAAATGGTAAACTAATTATTGCTGTTCCGAATAATGCCTCAGTTCTTTTTCGCAATCAAAATGATTTAAACTTTATTAATCAACTACATACAGAAAATTGTCTGTTAAATATGCCTCCACATCATTTAGGAAGATGGCACTATCAGGTCTTCAAAAACATAGAAGTATTTTTCTCCCTCAAACTAATAAATGTTGCCTACGAACCAATATGGAATGACAGGTTACACTACTTATCATTATTAAATAAAGAGGATAATATTATACAAAAAATAAATTTTAAATTATTTAGACCTTTTATAAAAGGGCATTCAATATTGGTTATCTTAAAAAAAATCTAATGAAAATAGCAATAATAAGCACTATGAATGGTGCGGACTGGGGTGGAAGTGAAGCACTATGGTTCGATTTTGTTAAATTTTCACAACAAGCTGGACACGAATGTCATGTATATAAAAAAATTAATCCTTCACATCCTAAGGCTTTGGAGTTGATTAATAAAGGTGTAAATGTAAAGTTTGGGAATAGAAATAAAATCATTAAACTCATTAAACTTGTAGCAAGAAAGTTTTCACAATCACCTATCAAAACAGAGTTAAAAATAGCACATCTTTTGTCCTTTCTAAATCCTTACAAATGTTATTTTAAAAACAACTTTGATGTTATCTTAATTAATCAAGGAGGTACTTATGATATTCTCCATGACACGTTTTTAATGCAATTGGTGTTTGAATATAACAAAAATAATCTTTTTTTAATATGTCATTGGAATACAGATTATTCAAGGGAGTATTATTTCCCTTACGAATGGCATCGTAGGATTTTTCAAAAATTCAATCGCATTTTCTTTGTTTCTAAAAGAAATCAACAAACGACAGAACGGCAATTAGCAACAAAATTGAACAATGCTGAACTCATAAAAAATCCTATTAATAGACCAAATATTGACTATATCAAATATCCTAATAGTGATGATACTTTGAAGATAGCTTGTGTTGCACTACTAAGTGCTGTCAATAAAGGGCAAGATGTTTTGTTAGAGGTTTTGAAACAAAAAAAATGGAAAAAAAGGAATATTACTTTACATCTCTTTGGTAAGGGACAAGATAAAAGGTATTATGAAGAACTTGTCGATTTGTATGACCTCAAAAATAAAGTTATCTTTGAAGGATATCAACCAGTTGATGAAATATGGCGAAAGTGTCATTTGCTAATAATGCCATCTATTTCAGAGGGTTTCCCTCTTGCCTTAATAGAAGCAATGACAGCAGGAAGAACAGCTGTAGTGACTCATATAGCAGGTATGCCCGAAATTATACAAGATGGTAAAAATGGTTTTATTGCAGCTGCTCCAAAGGATGTTTTTTTAGATGCAGCTCTGGAAAAAGCTTGGAAATATAGAGATACCTGGCAGGAACTTGGACTTAATGCAAGAGAAACTGCGTTAACTTTTTATGAACCGAATGCAGGAGAAGTGTTACTTAAAAAATTTTATAATGCATTGTTTTAGTTTAGTTCACAACTAATTATAATTTTATTGCTTCTCTGAAAAAAATTATGGTTTCGATGAAAATTGTAAAAAAATGAAATCTGCTACGATAATATTTGATATTCGGGACTCCGTTGACTTTTAATCAAATACCTAATAGCATCGTCGAAAAGTTTTTATTGTTTTGAATTTTGAACGTTTCCACAAAACAATTCAAATAACCTTCTTATTATTCAAAAATGAATAAAAAAATAGAAAACAAGGGTATTTCCGTCATAATTTGTTGCTATAATAGTATTGCAAGAATAAAACCGACTTTACAGCATATTGCAATGCAAGATGTTCCAAATAATATTTCATGGGAAGTAATTTTGGTTGATAATAACTCTAATGACGGAACAGCAGATTTTGCACGTCAACTATGGATGAACTTCGAAAAAGAAGTATTCCTACACATAGTTACTGAAAAAAAAGCAGGACTTAATTATGCACGAGAAAAAGGCATCGTAACAAGTGCTTACGAATACATCATATTTTGTGATGATGATAACTGGTTAAATTTTTCTTATGTTAGTACAGTTTATGAATTGATGAGTAATAATGATAGGATTGGAGTATTAGGTGGAATAGGCACGGCGGTTTCTGATACGACACTCCCTAAATGGTTTGAAGACTTACAATCTTTTTATGCTGTTGGTAAACAACATCATACGGAAGGAAATATTGGGTATAAAGCGGTATATGGTGCAGGAATGGTTCTAAGGAAATCGTATTTTTTGTATGCAAAAAATAAGGGGTTTAAAGCTTTACTATCGGGTAGAAAAGAAAATCAATTATCGTCAGGAGAAGATTACGAATTGTGCTTAGTTATGATTTTGTTAGGATATGAAATATGGTATAATGAACGATTAAGCTTTAAGCATTTTATCTCTAAAGCAAGATTAAATTGGGATTATTTATCAAAATTGAATGACGCAAATGGTCAAGTAATGTTTGTATCTATTGCTTATTATCATCATCTAAAACAATATCCTATCAATTTAGGATTTTATTTATTATTTGGATTAAAATTTTCTCTTAGCTTTCTCGTAAATCTAATTTTCCCTCCATTTTCGTACTTAAAAAAACAACGTAATCAGATTAAACAAACATACCTGCTAAAATATTTTAAAAATTGGCGTCTTTATAAAGATATGCGAAACGAAATAAATAACTGGATTTTTCAATGAAAATACTTACAATTGTCGATACATTTCCTCCTGTTTTTGGTGGTGTTGGAGAGTACACTTATTTCTTGTTAAAAGAGTTAAGCTTCTATGGACATAAATTGAGCGTAATCTGTGAACGGCACGAAACAATTCAAAGCACGAATTGGTGTGAAGTCTTTCCTATTGTAGATGATTGGAAAGCTTTAAATCAATATATAGGGAAAATAAAAACTATTAATCCTGATGTAGTAATTATTCAATACGACAATTTTAGTTACCATAAATTTGGAACTCCTTTCTTTTTTAATCTCTTGATACTTCGTATTAGACCAATTAAAGTGGTCATTTTTTTTCATGAAGTCCGAAGTAAATTCAAACGATATGGACTATTTCGCTTCTTTAATGTCTCTCTACAAATTTTAAACACTCAATTGTTACATACATTATCGGGGGTCTCCATAACGAGTATTCCTTTCTATCAAAAACTTATTCAAAAGCCATTTTTAAGTTCGAAACCAGTAAAACTCATACGAATAGGAAGTAATATCACACTTGATAAAACAACAAAAGATATATCCATATTAGCAAATCAACTTGGTCTAACAAATCATTTTATAGTTGGGACTTTTGGTCATAAACCTCGTAATATTAATTTTATTATAGAAACACTTCCTGCTCTACTTCAACAACAAAGTAATGTTAAACTACTTATTATAGGAGCGTTCAGATCTGATATTCTAAATAAAATTAAGGAAAAAATACAAAAATTAAAGTTAACAAAACATATTATTTTTACAGGATACCTAACTAAGGAAGAAGTTAGTAATTATCTAAGACTTATAGATATTTATTTGATGTTGGAAAACGTTTCCACAGATGGTCTTTGGACAGGTACATCTACTCGTAGTGGATCATTAGCCGCAGCAATGGGAACAGGAAAAGTAATTATAGGAACTAAAGGTGAAAAGACAGATGCTTTTTTTACAGATAAGAATATTTTACTACTTGAGGAATTATCAATTTCTAATTTGTTAAATGCTATTTCATTCTTATCAAAAAATGAAGTAGTGAGAAAAACTATGGTGGAAGAATCTTTAAAGAGCTATCAACAAGCATTATCATGGGAAGTGATTGCTCGACAGTACAACACTATACTTACTGATTATTCAATTAACAAGCAATAAAATTATTAAAAAAGAGGGATTTCATCCGTTTTGTTGAACCTTCACCATTACAATATCAGGGAAAACAAATAATATCTAACTGACAGTTATCTAAATTTATCCTATTTATATTTTTTTTAGTATTTGCATCCTGAATTTTGTAGTATTTAAGAGAACGAAGATACTCAATCATATCTAATGCCGAGCTTCCGTAATTCCTCAAATGTTTATCACATAATTCTACAAATAAAATAGGTTTATGTTCTCTGATGACTTCTACTGCTCCTTGAAGAACATCCATCTCAAAACCTTCTACATCTATTTTTAGAACATTTATCTCTGAGATATTTTGTCCTTTTATAAAATTATCTAAAGTAATAACTTGTATATCTTGTTTTCTTGATTTATCCAAGACAACTCGACTTGTCCCGAGATTATTTTTCTCAGCAACTTCTAAACACAATCGACCATTTTCTTTACCAACAGCCATATCATGAATCGTAATATTTGTAAAAGGATTTAGAGCTATATTCTTTTTTAATTTGTTCAAATTTAAGGGATGTGGCTCAAAAGCAAAAACTTTTCCATTAGGAGCTACCTTTGCAAAATTAAGAGTATAATATCCAAGATTAGCTCCTACATCAATGATACATGCCTCTGATTTAATAGTAGAAAGGAGATAATCCATGCTTTTATCAAAAACCCTATAATAAACACGCCAATCATTGTAGTTACTTATATCCAACTCAAAGTTGATTCCGTCATTTTTTACTATTTTGATGGTTAAGGCATCAGATGATTTGGGGCGATGTGCCAATAAATCTCTTAGTTTATAATTTCCGATATATCCTTTTCTCAATACATTTTGAAAAAATTGAACTTTGCGAAAAGGTAAAAATAAACATTGTAAAAAATACTTCACAAAATCCTTTAGTCTCATCTGTTTTTTTTATCAAAATACCACTCTTTAATTTGATGTGGTGTATTTTTAAGAAGCATTAATTTAAATAACCAGTAATATTTATGTCTTTTTTGTTCCAAACCGACCTTGATATTGTATTCTAAATCAAACTTTAAGGAGAATTGGTGATAGATAGATCCTTCAACAACATCTTCTTTATTTAATTTCATCACTCTCCAAGATTCATTCAACCAGTGAATGACAAATTGTGAGGAAGGCAACACCATATCATAGTTACTATACAAGGCTATCTGTTCCCACCTATCAGGATTAGCAATAGTCGAGTTGATATATTTTTTTAGTTTAAATTGTTTGATTGCTTTTCGTAAAATAAAGGAAGGCAACATCCATTTTTTATTATTCTCATCAACATATTGTTTAGTTTGTTGATAACACCATTTCATTATTGGACTTTTAGGTGGACATTTAATCATATTATTAACAATAGAACGAGCCGAATCTCTACGAAAAACATAAGGTTCATCAAAATCCAATGCCTTCAAACAAGTCATATCCATATCTACCCACCAACCACCTTTTTCATACAGAAGCTTACATCGGAAAATATCGGAAAAACCTGCAACGCTGCCTTTTCCATGTCCATATTTACTATGATTTTTATATCTAAAAATTTCATTTTTAGGAATTATTTCATTTGCATCTTTGAGTACAACTCCGTTTGGTATAGGTGTTTTAATAGTATCGTATACCCAAAGTTGAAAAGTATGACCATGATATAAAAAAGACTCAAGTGTCAATAAACCTAAATTATCAAGAGTATCTCCTATCCATAAACTATTAACAACTTGATTACTCGTATTCATTCAATTATTTTTTTTAATAATAACCTAAATGAATTAGGTAACAAAGGAATAAGCTTTTGTCTAAGTTTCCATTCAATATATTTGAACCTACCATGCCCTTTACTCCCCTTATTTATCTTAATATCATAAGAATCTATTAGTTTAGCATACGTTGTATTTTTCATCGCTATATTCTTATTCAATCCTTTATTATTCCAAGCTGTATTCACCCAATGAATAATGTGATAACTCTCGTCAATAGGATATTGATAAAAATAATATAATGCGATTAACTCCCATCTATCTAAATTAGATGAGTTATGATGGATAAAATTTGATAATTTTAATTTTTTAATATTCTTATTCAAAATTATAATTGGTTTCAACCAATCTATATTGTCTGGAGTTACTTTTATAACTGCTTCTTCATAACAATTATACATTAATTGACTTTTAGGTGGACATTTCATAAAATTTCCAACTATGGGTAAAAAATCATTAGGTCGAAAAACGTAAGGAGTACTAAAATTTAAGGGTTTCAAACACGTTACATCCATATCTACCCACCAACCACCTTTTTCATAAAGCAGTTTATACCTAAAAATATCTGAAAATCCTGCTACACTACCTTTCCCTTGTTTCGAGATAGGATCATTATATTTATATCTAAAAATTCGGGAAGCCGGTAATATTTCATTAGCATTTTTCACAACGACCTCCTCAGGAATTTTGGTTTCTAATTCTTCATAGAGATATAGATGAAACTCATGACCATAATAAATAAACGAATGTAAGGTCAAAAGTTCTAAAGGAGATAATGTTTTACCTATCCAAAGACTTTGTACAATTTTATTCTGTTTATTCAATTTTGTGTAATACTTGTTATTTTATCCAAATAAAAATCAATAATACGCTTTTCACTAAACTGTTCTTTAACAATTCGTCGTCCTGCTCTTCCCATTTCAATTCTCTTTTCTTTCGATAACGAGATAAATTTTTCAATAGTTTCTTCCAAACTTTGAATACTTTTTGGTTCACATAGAAAGCCATTAATGCCATCTTGTACAACTTCTCGACACCCTACATTATCTGTTGTAATAATTGGTTTTCCCATACTCGCAGCTTCCAATAAAATTCGAGATACCCCTTCTCTATAAAAAGAAGGAAAAATAATACAATCAGATTCTGCAATAAAAGGACGAATATCAGCAGTATCGCCTAAATAATTAATAATACCTCGCTCGTGTTTTTCTTGGATTTCTTGTAGAGTAATACTATTAGGATTTTTTGAATCTATAAAACCTAATATAGAAAAGATAATTGATTCATCTTTAATTTTTTCGGCAGTATCTATAAGAATTTCAAGACCTTTATCTTTAATTAATCTTCCTGCAAAAAGAAAATTAATCTTACTATCTTTTTTAAAAGACTTTTGTGGTGTAAAGTGTTTAGTATTAATGCCTTCACTATTTAGGAGTACTACTTTATCTTCTGTTATAATTTTTTCTTTAAGAAAATCCTTAACATCTTGTTCATTTAAAAACCACATTTCTTTACATAGTTTACCTGCCAAACAGTATAATTGTTTAGTGATTTTTTTCGTAAAGAAATTTCGATAGAAAAGATGTCCTAATCCTGTAGTAACAGCAATAGAAGGAATATCATTTATATATGCAGCTAATGTTCCATATATATTTGGTTTTATTGTATAATGAAATATAATACAAGGTCTTATTTTTCTATATAATATCACTAAAGAAATTATAGTACGAATATCTTTAAAAGGATTAGTACCATAATTATCTAATTTTATATCAAAATAATCACATCCAACCTCTTCTAATTTTAAGCTGTAATCGTCAAATGGAGCTATCACTACTACTTTGAAGCCTTTTAGTAGTAATGCTTTTACGATACCTAATCGAAAGTTATAAAGACTCCAAGAAGTATTTGCAACAAAGATAATAGACTTCACACAATATTTTTATAGTCTTTAATAATTTGGACATTAGACAAAAAATGTTAGATAATATACTAACAGTAATTAAATTTACTGATTATCAAAACAAAATACAGATTAATAGTGTATTGTGTAAATAAGTCTAATATCTATTTATCTAAAATACCATTAATAATCATAATACCAATTTACAAAGTTAGTCTTAAAACCTAAATAAATAAAACTATCCACAGTAGACTGTAAGTTTCTAATTTCTACTTCAGGTTTAATGCCTCTGTAACGATACCCCAACTCTACATGAAAATTAGATCGAGGATTAATAATATAACCTACTGAAATATCAGCATAAGTTGTCGTTGTTTTTACACCTTGTAGTAATTTATTACCAAAACTTTGTTCCCGATTATCATAAGGTTGATTAATATCTGCTCCCCAATGTGAACCTAAAGTATCTACACCTTGAAGCGCATACATCAATTGAAATTTACTCGTAAATCTATCTTTTTGATAGCGAATAATTGACATAGACTCTATAAAATTCGCACCTAACGGATGTGCTAATGCTAAGTTACTATTCGCATAATTTTGTAATGGAGTCTTGTGCGAATAAGTATAAAAAGTTGCTGAGTTAATTTCTGTTTGTACGGTTAAATTGGGAATAATGGTATTAAACGATTTTACACCTAATTGCCAACCATATTTATTACCCCACCAACCTTGACCTCTATTATTTTTTGCTAATGAAAATTCATCAAAAATGAATTGTCCATAAGCATGAATATCATCAGTAATTTTATATTTTGCATTAAAACCTATTAAGGCATTTCCACCTCTTGAACCAATTTCAAACTCGATTGGTCTATAAAAAATAACTGGATTTAAGTAATGAACATCAAACCCTCGTATATTTGAACTGTCTTGATAAATAACAGTTTCAAATAATCCAATATTCAATCTGGGTGTAATATTCCAAGATAAATGATGAGAAGTAACATATTTTCTTGGATAAATACTTTGCGATGTTAAACCACTTCTTACATCAATCATTGAGGTATATAAATTGGTGTATTGAATATTCCAAAAAGAAGTAGTTACTTTAAAATAGGGAGAAAATGTAGAATAGTCAGATAATAACATAGAACGATAACCATCGCCTATAAAGTTTTTCCCTTGTCCTAACTGAAACTGAAAAAATTTATTTGGTTGATACGTCACTTGTCCAGTAGCATTGAGTGTACTTTGTTGTCTTTGACCATTACTTGCATTAAATATTCTCAACGCTCCATTTCCATTGAATGTTCGAGTATCATCATTACGATTCGTTAAATAATCAGGAAAAACAGAACTTCCTAAATAAATATCTGAAGAATAAAATACTTTTTCGCCAATACTTCCTTCAATCCTTCCTCCTCTGATAAACATTCCAAAAGCCGTATCTGATGCTATTCCTGTGCTCAAACCCAGTAAAAGATTACCAGTTATATTGTATTCTCCTTCTTCTTCTACTTCAAATAAATTTTCATTAAAAGCAAATCTTGAAAAATTATTTTTTGCTGGAATTATTAGTTCCTCTACTATACTATCCGCAATAGCATAAATTTCTTTAGAAGCATAAGGCTTAAATCCTGTATGAAAATTAGAATTTTTCCTATGCAAATTTGCTTCATATAAGTTTCCAGTTTCGTGTTGTATTGGTAAAACTATATTTTGAGAAAATCCTGTTTTCACAAGAATCGACAACAAAAAACAAACTATTATTTTAATGTTTATTTTCATATTTTTTAATTAAGAAGTGTTTGAGCCAATTTTTTGTATCTTGATGTAAGTGTTTTTTAGTAAAAACTTACTTAATTAGAACTTATCTAAAATTTATTCTGATTTCTTATCAATAAAAATTTAGATACGCACTTACTTTGTTGCTGTCATTTTGGATGAAATATAAGATAGTAATGAAGAGGATGCAATAGCCAATCCTATAATAATCATCATTAATCCGAATATACCTAAAGATTGAAAATAGAAAGCTATCAATACAAAAATAATATTAACTAAAACCAGTACACCTGTAGCTTGTATATGTGATAATCCAGTGTTTAGGAGAAAATGATGTGTGTGCGTTTTGTCAGGCATAAAAGGTGAGCGGCCTTTAAGAATTCGAGTGATAAAAACCTTGAGTGTATCAAATAATGGAATGATTAATATACCAACTACAATTGCAGGAGCAGCTTCCATTTTATAAATCCCTAAATATGGTTTTTCTATTAATTTTTCAGCAAAGTAATCATTGTGAGTCTCTAAACATTTGATAGCCAAAATCGTACAGACAAAGCCGACTAACATCGAACCTGTATCTCCCATAAAGATGTCTGCTGGTGTCCAATTGTATTTTAGAAAAGCAACCAATGCTCCAGTAAGTGCAAAAGCAACCATTGCTAATTCTACTCGTTCTATCAGAAAAAACCATGTTCCAAAAACTAAAGAAACGACAATACCTATACTCGCAGCTAATCCATTTATTCCATCAATTAAGTTAAAAGCATTTATAAGTAAAATAATAACAAAAATGGAAAATAAAATACTGAACCATTCGTAAAGTTCATAGATACCAAACAAACCATAAAAATTATCTATTACTACATCAGCCCTAAAAACTAAAATAATTGCCACAAGAATTTGTCCACTTAACTTACGTGATGGACTCATCGGAACAATATCATCCTTTGCACCAATTAAAAAGATAATAATCATTGCAGCTAAAATATACTGCAAGTTGGCAAAATAACTAAATGGTGTCCATAATGTAATTGCAAAGACAGTTCCAGCAAAAATAGCAATTCCTCCTAATGATGGAGTTGGAACATAATGCGCTGCTCGTTCGCCAGGAACATCGACAAGTTTTTTTACTTTTGCAACTCTAATAACAGAAGGAACTATTACATAAGTAATAGCAAAAGCAGTAATGAAACTTAGGATAATATCGTACATTTAACTTTTATTTATAATCAATTATAAGTACGAAAATACAAATTATTGTATATCCGTATGTTATGACTCCATAACTTTATAAGTTCGTTTTATTTCTAACAAAATGAGCTTATAAATTTTTGTAAATATAACTTTTTTTAGCAAAAAATATTTACGTAGCGAAAAGCATATAAAATTAGATTATTTCATACTTCCACCTAAAATATAAAACAATCAGGGATAAATACTACATCATATTACCTACCAAAATCATCCTGTATACGTACACATCTTCGTTAGAAAGATTATTAGCATCTATAGTTTCGAAAATAGTCATCTGATAGTATGTTGAAGTCTTGAGTCGATATTATAATTCGTACTTCAACACATCATTAAATCAATACTCTTAATACCAATTTTTATCTTTTAATGATTCGTAAACAGTACGGACACCATCTTCTAATGATGTTTTTGCGATCCAACCTGCATTTGTCAATTTATCGACATTCATTAATTTACGAGGTGTGCCATCGGGTTTCGTTAAGTCATGCACGATTTGTCCTTCATAACCGATAATTGTCTTCACTAATAATGCCAAATCTTTTATTGCTATGTCTTCACCTACACCAATGTTAATTGGTCCTTCCGCTTCATAGGTCTGCATCAAATAATAACAGGCATCTGCTAAATCATCTGCATGTAAAAATTCACGTTTTGGTGTTCCTGTTCCCCACATCATAACACTTGCTTCATTGTTTTTCTTAGCTACATGAAACTTACGAATTAATGCTGGTAAAACGTGAGACTTCTCTAAATCATAATTATCATTAGGGCCATAAAGATTCGTTGGCATTACAGAAATAAAATTACAACCATACTGTGCACGATAAGCATCACACATTTTGATACCAGCAATTTTTGCAATTGCATAAGGTTCATTTGTTGGTTCTAAAATACCTGTCAATAAGGCATCTTCTTTCATCGGTTGTTCCGCAAATTTTGGATAAATACACGATGATCCTAAAAACATTAATTTTTGTACATTATTTAGGTAAGATTGATGAATTACATTATTTTGAATCATCAAATTTTCATAAATAAATTGTCCTCTGTAAATGTTGTTAGCTAAAATACCACCAACTTTAGCAGCAGCCAAAAAAACATAATCAGGTTTTTCGATTTCAAAAAAATTGGCAACAGCAGCTTGATTTCTTAAATCCAGTTCTTTTGAAGTCCGAAATATAATATTATTATAACCTTCAATTTGAAGTTTTCGAATAATAGCAGAACCAACCATCCCTCGATGTCCAGCAACATAAATTTTATCCGTTGTCTTCATTATTCAAATTCATTTTTAATTTTGAAACCCGCTTCTTTCAAAAACTGATCTCTTTTAAATAATTCAATATCTGCTTGAACCATTTCACTACAAAGCATCTGTAAATCATACTTTGGCTCCCATCCTAATTTCGTTTTTGACTTTGTTGGGTCTCCTATCAACAATTCAACTTCTGTAGGTCTAAAATATTTTGGGTCAACGGCAACCACTTCTTTTCCAATCTCTAATAAGAAGTCTGGATTTGTACTTGCTACTACAACTCCTTTTTCGTCTATTCCCTCGCCTTTAAATTCCAATTCCACTCCTATCTCACGAAATGACATTTTTACAAAATCTCGCACAGAAGTTGTTATTCCTGTCGCTATCACAAAATCTTCTGGTGTTTCCTGTTGTAAAATCATCCACTGAGCTTCCACATAATCTTTAGCATGTCCCCAGTCACGTTTTGCATCCATATTACCAAGATAAAGTTTATCTTGTAAACCTAATCCCATTTTAGCTACAGCACGAGTGATTTTTCGAGTAACAAAAGTTTCACCTCGCAATGGACTTTCATGATTGAATAATATGCCGTTACAAGCATAAATTCCATATGCCTCTCGATAATTCACCACTATCCAATAAGCATATAACTTAGCTACTGCGTAAGGAGAACGTGGATAAAAGGGCGTAGTTTCCTTTTGAGGTACTTCTTGTACCAATCCGTACAACTCCGATGTAGAAGCTTGATAAAATTTTGTTTTTTTACCTAATCCTAAGATGCGAATAGCTTCTAACAGCCTTAAAGTACCTAAAGCATCTACATCCGCAGAATATTCAGGAATTTCAAAACTCACCTTTACATGAGACATCGCTCCCAAGTTATAAATTTCATCAGGTTGTACCTCTTGTATAATACGAATGAGATTAGTAGAATCTGTCAGATCTCCATAGTGTAATATAAAATTTCGATTATCTACATAAGGATCTTGATAAATATGATCTACTCTATGAGTATTAAACAAAGAGCTACGTCGTTTTATACCATGTACGATGTAGCCCTTTTTTATTAAAAACTCGGCTAAGTATGCACCATCTTGACCAGTGATGCCTGTTATTAGTGCTTTTTTCATTTGAATATTTAACGGATAACTTTACACATCAAAATAATTACCATCTTCTTTGTACTCCTTATTTCGCCATTCTACCATATTTTTCAAGCCATCAATCGTAGAGTATTTAGGTTTAAAACCTGCCTCCAAGACTTTATTAGCTTTATGATAAGTTTCTGTACAGAATTTTTTAACTCTATTAGTCGAAATAGGAAAATCTTTTCCTGTCCATTTGATTAAAATATCAAATGGAATACCCATTGTGTAAACTGCCCAATATGGTAAGGTTATCGGTTCTCTTTTGGATAATGACTCTGTGATTGCAGAAGCAATCTCTCTACTGGTCAGTTGTGGTTCATCTGCATAATTATATATATCTACACCTGTTTTCATTTGTTTCATCAAAAATAATGTAGCATCTACTATATTTTTCACATAAACGATTGACTTCACATTGTCTCCTTTGCCGATATGAAAATATCTTCCTGCTCTAATTTGATTTATCAACCGAAACATATTTGCAATGTTTCTTTCACCATAAACCACTGAAGGGCGAATAATTAATACCGACCGTGAAGCATCTTCTGCTGCCCACTTTTTTAATACTTTCTCTCCAGCTAATTTAGATTCTCCGTAAGGTAAGTTAGGGTTTGGTGGCATTTGTTCGGTAGAAGGTTCGGTATTACCTCCATAAACAGCTACTGATGAGTAGAATACAATATTCTTTATACCATACTTCGTAGCGGCTTCACAAATTACTTGAGTACCATACTCATTTGTTCTGAAGTAATCTTCTCGATTAATACCAAAATCTTTATGCTCTGCTGCTAAACTTACTATGACCTCGGGTTGAGAAGCTTCAATTGCTTTTTCAACATCTTCTTTTATCCTAATATCTCCTTTGATATAGTCAGCATTATGCTTAAATTTAGGTTCTCTCAAGTCTAAATTAGTAATTATTGTATTATTAATAGCTTTATGAAAGTGAGAACCTATAAACCCGGATGCTCCCGTAAAAAGAATTTTCTTACTCATAGTATTTCTAAATATTTGGAATAAATACGTTTATAAATAATTTCATTTTGATATTTTGTTTCTGCTATTTCTCTACTCCTTTTTCCCATAGTAGTCATTTTATTACCGTTGTAGATTTTTTCTATAGCTTCTTTTACAGCTTCCGCAGACTTGGGCAATACTAAATAGCCGTTTTCTCCTTCTTCTATCAATAAATTACACCCTGGACTATCAGTTGTAATAATAGGTAATCCTGTTGCTAAGGCTTCTAATCCTGTTCTTGGCAATCCTTCTCGGTAATAGCTGGGATATACATATAAATCTGAAATAGCTAAGAGTTCTGGTATATCACTTCTTCTTCCCAAAAAATCAATACTTCCTTCCACTCTATTTTCATTAATAAATTCTTCTGTAACCGTTTCTGGGTTTTTAGGATCTGTATTTCCAACTATTTGAAGATAAAAATTAGGATATTGTTCCAAAAGAACTTTCATCGCCTGAACTACTTCTCGTACCCCTTTTTGCCAAACCAAACGACTAATAAACGTCATTATAAATTTATCTTCTAAATTTCGTTTATTTTTCAAAGCTTGAATATCAAAATTTTGTTTATCAAACTTTTCAATATCCACACCACTTCCTTCTATGACACTATGCTTCTTCTTAAAAAGAGAAGTTAGCCAAAGCTCTTTTTCGTCGTCATGATTTTGGAAAATCAATCTATCTGCTATTATAAAATTAAACAAGAAGATCGCTTGACTGATAAATCTAAGGATACGAATTTTTGGTGTTTTTTTATCCGAAAATGCAACACCAAGTCCTGTGATATGAAGAACCAATTTAGATTTTCGAATCCCTAATGACGATATTGCAGCATATAAATTCGGTTGAAATTTAAACGAATGAACAATATCAAACTGATGTTCTTTAATTAACCCTCGAAAAATTTTAATCCGTTTTAGATTCGAAGAAATATTTGTATCATTTCTTTTGTAAGGATAAGTTAATAAGGATAAACCAGCGTTTTTTATAGTTTTGTAATGTTGTTCTTTTCCATTGTTAGGGACTAAAGCATAAACATTATAACCTTGTTTTTTTAAAAATACGCCTAACCTTAATCTTGAAGATACAAATTCGGAGCAAGTATGCTCAATCAGTAAGATTTTCATAATTTCTTAAGTAAAATAATTCCATTTACTGTTACAAATGGATTAGGTTTTTTAATTAGTAATTTAGTTTTAAACAACTCTAAACGATGTAAATAATGGAAACATTCTGAATAATAATCCTGCCCAAAAAACTATAATATGTCTCTACAAAACACTCTACATCTTTAAATCTTTTGATATTACTTTTTATATGACCAAAACACCATTTGTAATATGATTTAAATTTCTTCTGATACTTCTTATCTCTATTTTGTTGTAAAAAAACAAGCCTGTCTGTAATAAAACATGGAATCAACAAGTTCATTAACATTAGTAAATTGAACAGCGTAGGAAAAAAATGACATGCTAAACCTCCTTTACTTAAAGAAATTTGAATATTTTCATAAAAAGATTTAACATTTTTTGTATGTTCTATAACCATGTTTGAAAGAAAAATCATGTTTTTCATTTAATGGTTTTTCTGTTATATCGTGCAATTCCTTTCGATAAGCATTGTCTGTTTTATCAAGTTCTTCGGAATCAATATCAACCACAAAATAATCTATATTATTTTTGTTCATAAATTCTGCAAAAATCAAAGGGTTCACACCGCCTCCTGTTTCACATATTTTAGCTATTTTTTCTGTTACGATAAGAAGATGCTTGATGAGAAAACGAAATTTTTCTCATGCTAATATATAACTTTCATAATATATCTCTTAGTTTTCATTTTAATATCCTAAAATTCTAAAAAAAGGTTTAAACAATAAAAATAACCCTTTTTCCAAAAGGTTGAATTTATCGTTTTTCACTACTTCCTGAGATCTTATAATTATTTTACTCTTACGTCTCATTCTATTTCCCGATACTCCTATTCCTCCTTGGACTTCTATCCCTTGCGATATATTATCAAAAGGTTGCTCATCAATTTCTAAGAAATTAGCAACATCTTTAAATGTTTCTTCTGTCTTTTCAATAAAATCTTCATATTTGAGCGAATATATTTTATATCCTTTTTTAGAGCTATAATAGTATTTAACACCCAAATTTACCCAAGTCCAGTTAATCAAAGCTCGTATTGTTCCTCCTTTCAAGATTGCTTTTTTCCCTTTAACACCCGCTTCTAATAATCTATTTGAACCTTTTTTACCAAGAGAGTATATTACATCTTTAGGAGAACGAGTAAGATGTATAATTTTTACTTCATAACCTAAGTCTTTCAATAATTTAGGGCGATTAAAAGCATCCATTGCGTTTTTTGATGAATCCACAATAGTAATATCAGGTAGTCGTTCTGACAGTGTACTCATTAGAAAACTCCATATTTTAAAATACTTTTCACGTTGAATTGATGTCGTACTTTTAAAAGGATTTTGAACATCGCAGGTTATATTATGCGCTTCTTCTAATGAAATCCCTACCTCTTTTTGGTATAGTTCTAAGATGTCATCCCAGATAGGTGCAAGTGTTTCTTTTTTATTCCATTCTTCAAACAAATACTTTATTTCACCTACTCCTTCAAGCTCAGGATGAGAACTAAGTATTGTATCAAGAAGGGTAGATCCACTTCGACCATATCCTGCTACATAAATAATTCTTTTTCGTTTAGAGGTATTCATTAATATCAAAGGTTTTCATCTTTTCGTGAATCATTTTGGTAATTACTTTTTTATCTTCTTGTTTTACTTGAACATTATTGATTCTTGGCATCTTAGTAGCAATTGTGTAATCATACTTATCCACATCTAAATTGAGATTTCCTAATAAATAATTAATTTCATCTATTGAGTTTCCTACTAATCTCTTATAGGATACATAAATTTTTCTATCCGAAGGAATTTCCTCTAAATCTCTTTTCAACCAATAGTTAGTTGCATAATATTGAAAAAAACATACATCTAGCAGCGTTTTGTTTTTCAATTTTTTCCAATTAGGTGGTAAAATAAAAGTCCAGTATTTTCCTGAAAAATCTTGCAATTCCAAGTCTGTCATTATAGGATATCCACTTTTATTAAATCGTCCTCTCCTTTTTGTATTTTCACTGGCTCGCCAACCAAAATACAATGACCGAATATTTGATATTGCATCTCTTTCAAGCACTAAATATTTACTATCAGGGAAAATAGTCTCTATTGCTTTCACTCGAACTGCATTCTTAGGTGTTTTTTCCAAAAAAGAAATAGATGTAGATTTTAAAGGCAAAGAACCAGTACCTATTAGTTCTCCTGCTATTCGCTGAAAAAATCGAGCTCCTTTTCCTTCGTAAACATCAATATATCGTTTTAACTTACTTAAGTAAGCATAATTTACAGCCTTTCGATAAAAATTTCGCCTCAAATTATCAATGTCTTCTTCTTTCATAAAAAGATTTTCTGGTCTATTTGAAAAAGAAGTAAATAAGGTCGGATGAAGAGGGCCTTCCAAAATTTTATGTGACTCGGCAACTAAATGCCACAAGTCTTTATGCTGACTTAACAGGCGAAATAATAGTGTACTACCAGATCTTGGAGCCCCAAGTATTATAAATGTTTTATCCAAACCCATAGTAACTTATATATTTTTTAGCAGTTTTTTCAATACTATAATCCATTGCAATTTTTAAAGAAATATCTGTTGATACCTTTCGAGTTTCTTCATCTGTACTTAAACTTTCCTTTATAGCTTGAGCAAAGCCATTTTTATCTCTAATAGGCACAAAAACCCCAGCAGATTTTACAACTTCCCTTAAAGTAGGAATATCAGTACACACAATTGGCTTACCTGCTGCCATTGCTTCTACGACAGTGTTACAAAATCCTTCCCATAAAGATGTCATTACAAATACATCAAACTTCGATAAAAATGCATAGACCTCTTCTCTTGATACTGCTCCTGTAAGAATAACCTTATCTTCAAGTTTCAATTTATGAATTAATTCTTCCAGAATATTTTTCTTATCACCATCTCCAACAATAACTAAATAAGTATTTTGAAAAGAAATATCTAAAGTTAATTGATGAAAAGCAGTAAGTAATGTTTCATAATTTTTTTGTTCAACAATACGACCAACAGATCCTACTACTTTAATATCTTCTCGAAGTAATATCTCCGCATTATATTTTTTTGCTGTTCTTAATGTAAGTTTCTGATTATTTATAAATTCAGTATTCACTCCATTGTGTACAATAGTAACTTTATTTTTAGTTACCAATTGTTCAATCTTGGAAAAAGATTTATGTGTGTTTTCAGAATTACATAAGATTTTATCCGATAATAATAATATAAAGAAATTAATAAAACTTTGATAAGGTTTAAAAAAATTATGATTGTTATGCTCAGTTTTTATTAAAATTACGTTTTTCAATACTAAACGAGCTACTACGAAAAAAATGAGTGAGGATATAGTATGGTGAGCATGAATAACCTCAGGCTGCCACTTTTTTAAAAACTTATACACTGTTTTTACATTAGAAAAAAGGTTTCCTTTTTTGAGTTCCAGATTTTCTATATCTCTTGTAAAAGGATTTGGGGGATATTTACTATCCTTGTAATAAACTACCGTTTTAATATTATCTTCATATTTATGTAACTCAGCCGCTACTTCTAATGGAATAGAAGTTGTGGCATCTAAGTTAACAACATAAACAACTCTTGTCTTTTTCATATTCTACCTAATTAACCAATCCGAAAAGTCTCGATTGAAATATACTTTTAAGGCATTAACTTCTTCTGAATAAATAGATTTTAGTAAATCAAATTCTTCCTCTGTTATATTTGGCTTTTCTTTTACACGATTATTAAACTGCTTCGCTTTTCTGAATAGTAACTTTCTTACAGAACGCCCCAATATATTTTTAAGCATTTTCTTTACTAAAGAATTTCCTTTAGTGAAATCTAATAAAATATTTTGATAAATTTTGCTTTTAGGTACTACTGCTTGATTTTTTAGTGACATTTCAGTCTCTTCTACCTCAACATTAAGAAAATTATATACCTTTTCCAGCTCTGATTTACTATTCTCTTTGAAATCTTCTAATACAAAAAAAAGTAATTGATCACCTTGAAAGTGTTTTAATAATTTTTTTATTTGTAAACTATAACATCCTTCTCTTATCAAATAATTTTTTGGATTATCAGGGGTTTCTAATTCATCTTTTAAAGCTTCAATGAATGTTCTATGTTCTATCCCACCTCTTTTTCGAAACCAAAAATGCGAATGTGCCCTCTTTATTGGGTTTCTAATTATATATATAATTTTTATATCAGGTATTGTAGACTTAATTCTTTCTATCCCTTGAGCGGAGGAGATATAATGAGGAGTAGCATCTCCAATCAATGGAGAATTTTCTTCAAAAAAAGATTTATACCAATCTAAACCTTTTTTCCAATTCTCATCATTATTAAAAAAGCCAACTTCTTTAATAGAAGGAATAAATATATCCTTATGATGAGATAAAGTAATAGCGAGTGAGGTTGTTCCACATTTTGGAGCACCGCCTATTATAAAGTTTGGTAACATTTAAAAAATTTTCGATTTTAGCTTTAAAAAGAAAAGCTTTTCATTACTTGTGAAAAAATTTAATTTGTACAAGGCAATTAAATAAAATCCCCCAAAAAAAAGACTACACATAACTACAACAAAAAAATAATTTGCTATATCATACTGTTTTATTCCAGTTCCAATCAGTAAAATACAAATAAGCACGGCAAGTAATTTAAAAAACATTACGAGATTGAACTTTATAGCAATTTGCTTTTTTGTCAGCACCACAAAGATAATACTACCTAAAGTATAACTTATCAAAGTAGAAATCGCAGCTCCTAATAACTGTAACTTTGGAATGAGTACAATATTGGATATAATATTTATCCCTCCAATAATCAACCAGAAAAATCCAAAATTTGATTTTTTATTTAAAGCGGAAAGAACACTATTCAATAATTGCATAAATCCATAAGCTGCTATCCCAATGGTAACAACCTTCATGACAATAATTCCTTCTAAAAAATCTTTATTACTCATTGCTATCAATAATACATCAGCAAATAAATAATTAATAAGAATAAAAAAAAGTGCTCCTGTAGCGTATAGTTTTAATAAAGTATTTAAGCGTTTTTCAATTGTACTAAAGTCTCCTTTTGAAACTAAAAGTGAAAAATCAGGAAGTAAAACTTGTGTTATGGGTCGAACTAACAGCAATGCCACGCTACCTAATACATATGCCCCCGAATAAATACCCACACTTCTTATATCTAAGAAATATAATATTAAATACCTATCACTAAGAGCTGTAAGCCAAATCCCCAAGCTACCTACTAATAATGGAATACCAAACTTTAAATATTTTT
The DNA here is from genome assembly GCA_045106825.1 of Saprospiraceae bacterium. Taxonomy (GTDB): domain Bacteria; phylum Bacteroidota; class Bacteroidia; order Chitinophagales; family Saprospiraceae; genus CAWVWD01. The sequence goes on from JBGCFH010000036.1 coordinate 74,234, forward strand.
TCACTAATTTAAAGTGAGGATTAACAAACCGATATCCTAATTTAATATGAACTTTGTAAAGAAAAATCATTAACCAACTAAACTCAGTCAAAATAAAAAATCCTATTATAAACTCTATCTTTTTAAAAAATAGAATACTACAAGATAAAACCAATATTTTGGTTAAGTGCCTAAGTGAACTATATATAGATAATAATTTGTTTAGTCGTTGTCCTCTAAGAAAATTGCTATATTCATTTAATAACGTTTCTATTGGTAAAAAAAAAACAATAAGAATAGCAAGCTGTTCAAAACCACTTTGTCCAAATATCCATAAGCTAAAGTCTTCTCTAAATAAAAAGAAGACACTACTTACTAAAAGGGCTAAAATAATCACAAAAGAAATAACACTACTAAACTCTCTCTCAATTATTTCATGTTCAATATTTTTAGTTAAATATTTTTTTAGTCCTGTCCCGACATTTAAAGAAGTCAACCGAAGGAAAAATGTTGTAGTAACACTAAATTGCTGCCATACTCCATATAAAACACTACCCATAACTTTTGATATTAAGGGTAACAGAATATAAGACGAAAACTTAGCTACCAAAGGCGGCAAAGCAGAAAACAATATATCAATCGCAAATTTAACACTACTTTGTTTTTTCATTTATTTGTCTATAAATTAAGTAATCTCCATATTGATAACCTGTTATCATGCCTAATGGCAATGCTAAGAAAAATTTGTTAGTAGCTCCTCCTCCTAAAAAAATATTGATAATAGCACCATAGAATAATAAACCTAATATTGTCAATAGTTCAACTTGTTGTGCTTTTGTACTTTTTCTTCTCCTAATATTAATTTTTTTCGCCCTTTGAAATGCAATTATCCACAATAAAACATACATAAATAATGCAGGAAGTCCGTTTTCTACAGCAATACGCATATATTCATTATGAGATCCGTGCGCCTTTTTTTCTCCTAACTTAAAAGCAACTTTTTCATTTTCTTCTTTAAATTTATCCGTACCTATTCCAAATATCGGATTTTCTTTAATATTCTGAAATGAAAAAGCGAAAAGGTACATTCTTGCAGCATTACTTTGACTCCCTACTTCTTCTGTCTCTCTATCCTCTAAAGAAAATTTAGAAAATGCAGTGACAGTATCTCCAAACTGATCTACTAAAATTTCAGAACCCGCAAAAGCTCCACCTACAACAAGAGTTCCTAAAGATAATCCGACAACCGTTAGTACGCTATACATTCGCATGACTTTAAATTTATAGCCAAAAAACCGAAATAAGAAGTAAGTGATTCCGAGTACCCCAAATAAAAAAGCAAACCAACACTTTCTCTCAAGCGAAAAAATTAGAAAAATTAGAGAAACGTAAAAAGCCGATGTATACTTACTATAATAAAAATTTTTTACAAAAAGCAGTAATGTAACTACTCCAAAAAGATATTTAGGTTCATTTAAAGCTTTATAGCCTACAATCCTACCATTTCCGATATGCCATAAGACCGTATAAGCTATAATCAAAACAACAGTCCAATAAAAGAATTTTAGAAATACGGCTCGAGCTTTGGGTGAATGAAAAATACCATAGATAAGATACAAGAAAATAATAAACTCTACTTGTTGAAAAAATTCCTTACCAAAGGACGACGGATTAAGAACTAACCCATTAAAAGTAACATATAATGCTAATATTATATATATAAGATTCAATTTATTGGAAAAAAAGCTCTTCAAAAGAGATTTTTTATTAAAAAAAATCGAAGCTATAAAAACGCAAAGAACAAATAGAAAATCAAATGGGCGAAGAACAAATCCCACTTTAATTTCGATAGGTAAAAATAATATACCTGAGGCTATTCCAACAAGTTTAGCAAGAAGTGTAACATCTATCTTATATTTTTTCGCCATTTCTCTAAGTTCAAACCTGTCAATAATTCTAATTTAACTATATCTTCTCGATAATAATCTCTCAATATATCATGTACTTCTTTATCCATTGGAGGGTAAGCCTCTTGTTTAGTATTCCAGCTTTTAAGCTTTTGAGTCCACCCCATTTTTTTTATCTTATCTAAAAAAACATTGGTGATATTGTTCCTCCTCAAAAACTTCGCTGTGTTAGAAATCAATTTAAAAATAAAAAAACTTCTCGGTTTTGACGCCGCATAACTTTTTTTACTCATTTCTTGTTTTTTCTTCTCAAAAAAGCCTTCAAAAGGAACTCCTATAAAATTGGAAATTTTCCTAAGATTAACATCTTGATTTAAGAAAAAATCATCAAATTCAAAACCCATGATTTGATCAGGCGGAAACAGATTGTAATATTTCTTTAATTGTTTATAATATAAACCTCTTTGTATTACACGAATTTCCTTATCTAAAACTACTTTTTCAAAACTTGTTTTGATGTGATTTTTTCTAAAAGCCATCCAATAGTGAGAATATGCTCGCTTTATCGGATTTCTAAGGATAAAAATAATTTTCACATCAGGAATACTCTTATGAATTCGTTCAGCTGCCAAATCATCACATATATACATTGGTGTTACTTCGCCAACTGCACTTTCGCCATTGTATCCTTTAAAAAAACTATTGTACCAATTCCAACCTAATTGATAATTATCAATATTCTCTAAGTTTGAGTTTTTCTTATTAAAAAAGTGAGTTTCTTTAGTTAAAGGCACATACACATCCGGATGTAAATTTAATTGATTATAAAGCCAAGTAGTTCCAGATTTTTCGGCACCAATGACTAAAAAAGTAGGCTTTTTATGATTCATATCCTCAAATATTAGGTGATTTTTTATCTTCCAATAATTCACTTAATTCAAATACTTCTTTCCTGAACTGTTTCTTTAGTTCTTCCTTAAAAAATATGTCTTTTCCTGAAAGAACCATTTCTTTTTATCTAATTTATAGAGTATTTATATTATAAAATCTTTTTATTGTATATATGGTGATGTAAATTAGTTTTACACATTAATTTTTTGACTTATCTTAACAGTATATCCAGTTTCAGAAAAACCCTAATAGTAATATCATTAGACTTAGCATCCCAACAACCAATAACATTTTTCATCTTTTCGATGAAATTTCAATTACTATTATGTGTAGTTTTTTAATCATATACTTACTAATTATAAAAATTGCCTAAGCAACTCCTCTTTAGATTTTATGTAATACTCACTTACATATTCCGTATGAGATTCAGCCCATTTTGTGTATTGCAACAAATTATTATTATTCAAAAATGCTTTTATATTATTTTCTACTAAAAAATTTATTCCTTTCAAATCGACACTAATACTATTTTTCGAATATGCAAATTTATGTATATTTTCTTGAGCGATTTTATCAATAATTTCGGCAGTTCTAAAACAAGATTTTCCATCTAATTTCCCAAATTTTTGTTCCAAAAAGTCACGATGTTCATTAAAAGAACTATTGGTAGAGGGCGAGTTAATAAACTTAGATAATTCATCAAGTGTTGAAATATGATTTTTGCATGCTTTAAGATGCATATAACCTTCAATATCTTTGGTTCTTAGGTCTGTAAAAATACTTACTGTTGGTACATCCGCTATCCATGCTTCTAAAATCGAAGAACTCAGCCTTGTAACATATCTATCACAATTCACAATCCATTGTCCAATAGATCCACTCGTATTATAGAATACATTCTCATATTCCTCATTACTTAATCCTTGTATTTCTTTTATTTTCTCCAAAGGTGCACCTGGATGAGGTCGTAAAATAAAGCTAACATTAGGATTTTCCTTAGATAATACTTTTAACCATTCACTTAAACGGTGAAACGCTATCCAACTTTTATCAATATATTCCTGTGTTTTTAGTCCTCTGTCAAGTGCTTTTTTTATTCTATCAGGCTTAAATAATATTGCATAATCATAAGCAAATAAAATCCACTTCGTATTATAAGGAATACCAAAATCCTTACTTAGTTGTTTTTTTGACTTAAAAAACGTATTCTTTAAATCCTCATCTAAATAAGCATCATATCTCGTTACGCCAACAGTATGAACATTAATATTCGGATTAATTACTTTAGCCCGTTCTTCATAAATATCTCCCCATGCGAAAAAATGATTAGACAATTGTAATTGTAAAATATGTGGATTCTGTTTTTTATCTAACAATTGATTTTGCTCTTGATAAGAATTTAGAAGTATTGCCTTACAATTTACACTCTCAAAAAATCGAAGTATCTTCTCCGTCATCCAAGGAAGATAAATAATATCCGGCTTGAAGTTAATCACATTCCCTTTCAAAAAACTACCGCTTAAAGAAACTTTAACTTCATGTCCCATCTTTTTCAGATATTCTCCGATAACTATAAGGGAGTCTAAAGAGCGATTAGCATGCTGTTCTATTAGTAAAATTTTTGCCATTATACCGACTTTAATACTGCTTGAAAACGTGGAATCAACTGATTCAATAAATGAGTATCTCGATTATTTTTTGTGGGCTTAATAGAGTTAATAAGTTCATTAGTTTTATCACCAAAAGTTGCACCAATAAATGCTGCGACTTTTTCAATTTCTTTTTTAGGAGACTTCAATACTCTATCATACTCTAATTCTAATAAATTAGGTATTTCTACTTTTCTGTTCATACGAATAAAATAATACGCACAACGATTGATTTCGTCAAGTGAAGTCCATAAATCATAATCATTTTCTGCTACCCAGAAAGGAATATAATATTTTTTATATTTAACCAAAGGCCATATTCTATTATCATTCTTTAAGCCTTCATCACTGAACCATGCCTTATTTTTCAAAGAATTTAAATTATCTAAGATTGAACGTCGAATGTAAACCACTTTTATATTTGGAAAATACATTCTAAATTGCTCTAAAAAAGGTACTAAACTTGGCAGTTTAAATCCAGGAATAGAGGTATCTATTAACTGTTTCATTTCTGCCTTTCTTTTACCTTTATTTAACCTATCATCAATAAACTTTTGAGTTTTTACCTTGTATATAGAACTATCATCTTGTAGGTTACAATTGAGGCCACGACCTGCCAAATTATTTATTAATAATTCCTCATATAAAATATTTCTATATAAAAATTTCCAAGAGTCTATATCCATATTATCTATCATACTAAATAAAGAGAGCATAGAAGCAGGTTCAAAGTTATATTCAACTTCCCTCATAGAGTGAACTACCTTTCCTAAAATAGTAGTTCCACTTCGTGCACTTCCTGTAATGACAAAGGACTTATCACAAATGCGTTCTACATCACTATTTAAATGATATTTTATCATAATACGTTTCTACTATTTATTAGTTTTTTTATTTGATTTTTTATTGATTTTGCTACTAATTTTGCTATTTTCAATTTTATCACATTTAAGGCTACCGTACTTTACATTTTTCGTTTCACTATTTTTGAGTAATTTCACACGTTCAAAAGCATAATCTTCTGCGTCTTCTACCGTACAAGACAATACATTGTGTGCTCTTATTCCACGATTACATTGTTTAATGACTACTTGTTCTATTTCACCTTTTTTTACTTTCATTCCATGAAATATAGCATATTCAAACTTTCTACTATTTTCAATTTTTCCATTTTTTATACTAAACCGTTTTGACTTTTTAGGACCTCGAATAAAGCCTCCCTTTATATAAAAATCACTAAGTTCAAATGAAATATTTTGATTACCTACATGAATACGTGATGAATAATCACCATCTTCTGCACTACAATCAATATTTCTGATTTTAGCATGTGCTATATGTTCCAAATGAATAGAGCTCTTAATGGTATTGATACTTGAAAAATCATCAATAAATAGTTTCGTGTTTTTTCCTACTTCTTTAGAAGCTACTCCCATACCAATATATACCTTCTCTGCATGACAGTTTTCAAGTTTAAAAGTACGTTTCTGATATTCAGGGATTCCATCTGAACGAAACTTAAAAGCTTGCGGATATTTATCTATTGGTAAAGCACTATCATATGCTTTACAATTACGAATAATTGCTTCATCTGCTCTTATACAGATACCATCAGATACAAAATTTCTAAGCGTGACATCTTCTATAAGCACATATTCTGCTTCAAAATTTTGATTTCCTAATATCCCATTATTAGTAACTGTTTGTTTCCATTTACTATTGAACTCAGACTTTGGATGACCAGGGTATTTTTGAAAAGATTTATTACCATCAAAAGTTCCTCCTTTCCAAATAAATTTAAGGTTCGGTGCTTTTACAGAAATTAAATTATAAGTGCTATTAGGGGCAGCAATAAAAGTTGCTCCATATGCAGAAACCTCCAATTCTTTGGGGTATATCATAATTGTACTACTAATTAAATAGACTCCTTTGGGAATTTTTATCTTTCCTCCTTTTTGTAATAAGGTTTGTAAAGCCTTTGTATCATCACTTTTTCCATCGCCTTTCAATTTAAGCATCTTTAGTTCGTTATTACAATTCGTTAAAGTAATAATAATAATAATAGAAAAAAGACTCAACCGAAATATTTTATATACAAGTCCAGCCACCATCTACTATTAAGTTTTGTCCAGTTATATATTGTGCATCATCAGATAATAAAAAAGATACAGGAGATGCAATATCTTTAGGTGTTCCCATTCGTTTCATAGGAACTTTATATTCATAATTTTTAACAAAAGTAGGATGCTGATTATCAAAGATTCCACCTGGTGAAAGGCAGTTGACTCTTATGTTATCTTTACCATAAAAAGAGGCTAAATAACGAGAGAAATTAATCAAACCTCCCTTTATTGCTGAATAAGGTGCTGCTGTTTTCAAACCCGTTCCTTCATAAATAGTAAAGTCATTACCTACAACACCATATATAGATGCAATGTTAACTATCGCACCACTTTTTTGTTCTTGCATGTAAGGTAATACTTCTTGACAACAAGCAACATAACTATTCAGTTGTAAATCAACATTTTCTCGCCATGAGTTTAAGTCTAAATCTTCTGCAAATGAAATACCCCAATTTTTTGTTCGAGGATAAGCATTATTGACTAAACCATCAATTTTTTTATATTTATGAAATACTTGATTTAATGCTTCTCTAAGCTCTATTTGTATCGTAGTATTTACTTCATAAAAATCTATGCCTTCTATATTACTGGGTTTTATATCAAAATTAATTGCTTTAGCACCTCGTTTATGAAGTTCATGTAACATCTCCATGCCTAACAAGCCACTTCCCCCTGTAACAATAATTACTTTACCTTTTAAACTATTCATTTAAACAAATTTTTAAAACCTTCAAACCATCTTCAAGAGAGTTAGAAGATTCCAGTAAGTTATTTTTTACTAATTCCATAAAATACTTCATTTGAGGGGTATATGTATCTCTTAAACCAGTTACACCTTCAAATAAGGTTTTTCCATGATGATTAGTTACTTTATTTTTGAAAAGATCAACTATTACTGTTTCGTCTTGAAAAATAAGTTCTAAGGTTCTTTTGTAATCTCTTCTGTAATAATTCAACCTAATATTTAGCATAAAACGATTATACTCCATTATATATATAGCTGAGTCTATTGCACGAATATCTAAAGATGACTTAGATGTAAATTTAGATAGGACTTCATCAGGTTTGCCAAACAACCAATAAGTATAATCAATCTCATGAATTAAATCTAAATGAACTCCTCCTCCTAACTCTGGAATAGCACTATATACCTTTCTAAAATCTTGATTAGGTCTCCAATCAGGAAGATAAGAACCTGCATAAACATTTACTTCATTAAGTTGGTCTTTTTTATCTCGTAAATAGCTACTCACGAAGTTTAGGCTATCTAAAAATCTTAGATTACAAGCAACATAAGTTAATGTGTCTTTTAGTTGTGACAATAATAAATTACTCTTATCCAGAGAACTCAATACTGGTTTTTCAATAAAAAGAGGAATATTATACTGACTAACTTGTTCCAATGTATTGTAATGTTCAGAAGTAGGATTACTGATAAGTATAAAGTCAGGAGAAACTTTAGGAATATCTTCGAAACTATATAAGTTAGTTACGTTTTCGTAAGAACCACTATTCTCTGAAGAACGCAAAGCATATATTTCTGTATTTTCATCTATTTCTAAAATAGCTTTTATATGCTTTTTTGCAATTGATCCCAATCCTATTATAACTACTCTCATGAAAAATTAAAACCTAATTTTTGTTCTCTAATCAAATATTCCATAACATGAAAGTCTAACTCATAATCAATATCAAAGCAAATGTGAGACATCAAATAAGCTAAACTTTTATCCGTAATAGCACTCTTATAGTTTAAGTCAAAAAAACGTCTTCTATAAATATAAAAAGAAGCATTCATATCATATACTTTGGGAGCAGATTGTCTTGATAAAATATTTTTATCAAGAGATTTTACTAATCCTACATATCCATCTTTTTTCTCCTCTACCATATTAAAATAAGGATTACGGTGTGGTTCACTAACGGAAAAAAGATTCATAGCATCCTTATCGTTTTCCATCATAGATAGACTTTCCTTAATATCACTTACAGTCCTTAAAGGTGCTGTAACATCCATATCCAAAATAAAATCAAACTTAATGGTTTTCTCATTTTCATAAAAAAATAAAGCATCTTTGATTGCATCAACTTTACCTGCTTTATCGGTAGCAAATTTATTTGGTCTTTTATAAGAAGAATTTAAACCAAAACTTTCTGCAACCCTTTTAATCTTTTCTGAATCCGTAGAAAGTGCTATTTCTGTAACAAATGAACTGGAAAGTATTTCTTTTACCTCATAAGCTTTTTCAATAGTATAACCAATTAACGGCTTACCATTTATAGGTTTTATATTTTTATCAGGAACACTTTTAGAACCACCTCTCGCACATATTGTAATTAATAAATTCTTCATCTAAAATTTTATATGTTTAATATCTTTTTGAGCTTTTTCAAAATCATGTGGCTTTCCTATATCCAACCAATAATCTAATATAGGATAATGTACCACTTTTTTACTACTTGAATATAAAGCCTCCATCAAATCTGTGGCATTGAAATGTTCTTCTTTAGGAATCAAATCAATATATTCTTTTTTAAAGATATAAATACCTGCATTAGAGTAATAAGTATAAGTTGGTTTTTCTTTTAGAGCAACTATCCTATCACCTTCAGTTTCAATCACACCATAAGGAATTTGTACTTCATACGGAGTTGTTGCAACAATCATATCTCCATCTTTCTCTAACAAGTCTTTAAACATATCTTCATAAGAAATATTAGTAAGCAAGTCAGAGTTCATTACTAAAATGTAATCATTATGAAACTGTTTAATTAAACTTACAGCACCTATTGTTCCCAAAGGTTCATTCTCTTCTATATAACCAATGTTCAAATCTCTCTCAGCACCGTCACCAAAATAGTCTATTAATTGTTGTCCTAAGTATTTGATAGTCATTGTAATATTGCGAATACCAAAATCTTTAAGTCGATCAATGTTATATTCTACAATTGGTTTATTTCCGACTTTAAGTAAAGGCTTAGGAGTATCTAAAGTTAAAGGTCGAAGCCTTGTTCCTTTACCACCTGCCATTATAACTGCATCAATTGGTAAATAAGATTTTTGTAATCGAAAGTTAACAATATCTATAACCCTATCTTTTTCATCTAACACAGGAATAACTTTGTAATTCTCAGTTCGCCATTCTTGCATTTGGAGTAAATCAAATTCTCCTTTTCTGAAAAACTTAGGATGAGACTGAATAAATTTTGTAATTTCATCTTCTAAACCCAAGCCTCTAATCAGACCTCTACGAATGTCTCCGTCTGTTAAAGAACCAATTAATTTATCATCTTCATCTATTATAAATAGAATAGCATTAGATGCTAACTTATCCAAACGTGTTAGTACATCCCGAACACTACATTCAGTAGTTATTAAATGTTGTTGTATTGATTTCACCTTAAATAAATTTTTGTGGATTTCCCACAACTTTAGAATTACTTGGAATATCTTTTATTATAACTGTTCCTGCTCCAATTATTACATTATCACCAATTGTTACACCTTGTTTTATTACTGCTCTTGCTCCTATAAAGGTTTGGCGTCCTACCTTTACATTGCCACATAAAATTGCTCCAGGAGCAATATGACTAAAAGCTCCAATTTTACTTTCATGTTCTACTACAGATTGTGTATTACAAATCACACCGTCTGCTAATTCTACACAAGCATTTACAATAGCCCCATCTCCTACCATAATACCTTTACCTAAAACAACTGTTGATGATATGGAAGCGGAATTATGAATAGCATTAATTGGCATTTTATTAAGTCTTGCTTTAATTTTCTGGGTTATAATACTACGAACTATATTACTACCTATTGCTACAAAGTAATCTGTTTCCTTAAGCAATTCTAAGTTCTTTTTATCATTCTCATTGCCAAAGTATGCTAACTCATATGGATTCCGGATTTTTTGTACATTTTCGAAATAACCTTTTATTTCTATATTCTTGGAAAGAAATATATCGCATATTACAAAAGAATGTCCCGAATATCCAATCAAGAAAACTGCCTTACTATTTATCATTCATGTCCTTTAAAGCTTTTATAATCTTATTACTGCTATTTTCTATGTAATAAACATTTTCTCCTTTGTAGTCTGATTTTATTTTTTGAACACTTTCTAATATTTTCACCATATCAACCTCTACATCTATTACGTTTTCACTCCTTGCCCTACCTTTCTGTCTGTCTCCTATGTTTATTACATATTTTCCCAACGAAGCAGCCTCAATAATTCCACTCGAAGTATTTCCTAAAAGAAAGGAGCAATATTTTATACATGAAAAATATCCCAGTGAGCCAAAATTTTCAACACATACAATTTTAGAATTCTTTTTAGAAAGCTCTACAAAATAATTTCTTATCATACTACCCATGGTATCTGCGTTGGGCATTGTTATCACTATTTGATAATCTTTGGATAATTTTTCAAAAGTATCTACAAGTATTTTAGTATAAGTTTCGTTCTTTTCAATAGATACAGTTTCAGGATGAAATGTTGTCAATATTGTAGGTATAGATATATCAATATTAAACTGCTTTTGAAATGCTATCTTGGATAAGAGTTGAAAATTATCTAAGTTTTCTATACTTAATGCTCCTACATTAAAAATATAATGTTCTTGCCCTATTAAGCGCTTTATTTTTTCACAGTAACTTTCAGTAGCAGCAAAATGTATTGATGACATCAATGTAATAGCATGACGAAATTTATTATCAATTGCCCCAAGAGTTGTTTCCCCACCATGTAAATGAGCTATTTGAATATTAAAAGGAATAGATGCTGTTACTGCTGCGAACATTTCATATCTATCACCTAATGCAAAAACTAAGTCAACTTGATTTTTTAATTTTTCCCATATAGCAGCAAATCTTGATACCGTGTTACCAATAGCATTAGAAATAGCAGTTTCAGAATCTCCAAGGATAAGGGTTTCTAATTTTTCTACAATCTCAAATCCATCTTGTTCTATTCGCTCTACAGTATATCCGTGAAATCTTGAAAGATGTGTACCAAAAGCGATTATTTTCAAATCAAAAAAATTATCCGCTTTTAATTTTTTTAATAATGGAAGATAAATACCATAATCAGCACGCGAACTTGTTAAGACAACTATTCTCATTATTGAAAATCTTGAAAAGTTATTAAGGTATCTTCACTCAATTTTTTAGTCAATTTTCTACCAATGACTGAAAGAACATCCATCGGTGATATACCATTACCAGGACGCTTCATTAATAAATCCTCTTGACGTAAGACATGTCCTTTTGTGAGGTTATTTGCAGTATGTATGCTTTTTCGAGCAATTTCGATATTTTTCTTTTCAGATTTTGAAGGTTTTTTAATCCCATTCCCCAATGCCTTTTCAATATTACGAATAGATCGAACCATTTCTTTCAATTCATTAGGTTCAAGAGAAGCACGATGGTCTGGTCCTTCCATATTTCTATCTAATGTAAAATGTTTTTCGATACAAATAGCACCTCTCGCTACTGCTGCTATAGCTACCTCAATTCCTAAAGTATGATCAGAATAACCTATATCAACCTTGAATGTCTCCCCTATAGTATTCATTGCACTAAGATTGACATCTCCTATTGGAGTAGGGTATTCTGTATTACAATGTAATACAGTCACATTATTTCTATCAATACCATTTTCGTACAAAACATCTAAGGCATCTTCTATTTCTCCAATATCTGCCATTCCTGTAGAAAGGATAATTGGTTTATTTTTAGATGCTATTTTTTCTATAAAGGGTTTATTTGTTATTTCTCCAGAAGGAATCTTATATAAATCAATCCCCAAATTCTCTAATAAATCTACACTTTCATGGTCGAATGCTGTAGAAAGAAATTTAATTCCTTTTTGATTACAATATTTTATTAGAATATTATGTTTTTCTTCATCTAATTCTAACTTCTTAATCATGGCATATTGGCTATTATCATCACCAGTATTTTCGACTTGATAAGCAGCTTTTTTTGCAGATTTACTTACTAACTTTTCTGCTTTAAATGTTTGAAATTTAACATAATCTACTCCAGCATCAGTAGCTACATCTATCAGTTTTTTAGCGATTTCAAGACTACCATTATGGTTCACACCTGCCTCTGCTATAATTAAAGTTTTTCTCATACCTTCACACTACTTGGAATATTAACAATTGTATCTTCTAAAGCATTTGATACAGATAAATTACCTTTAGGGCAGTTTTTGAACATGTCTAATTTATTCATCAACTTCCATATAGGTCGTGTCATTATACCGTTATCATTAGAGTATTCTAAAAAATTATTTCTTTCATCTTTTGATGAAAAGCGAATTGCATTCAACCAATAATTAGAAAAACTATTTTCTAATTCTTTTAGAGAATTTATACCTTCTAATTTTTCAAAAAACTGATGATATTTTTTTGCTGTTTCTCGCTTATTTTGAATGTAACTATCTAACTGTTCCAACTGAGCACAAGCTAAAGCTGCATTTAAATTAGGCATCCGATAATTATAGCCAATTTCATCGTGAGCATATTCCCATCGATGCGGAATTTTAGCCGTAGTTGTAATATGTTTTGCCCTTTTTGCTAAAGCTTCGTCATTTGTAATTATTGCACCACCGCCACCACAAGTTACGGTTTTATTTCCGTTAAAACTAAAAGTCCCTAATAAACCAAAAGTTCCTGTATGTTTCTCTTTATAATAACTTCCCAAAGATTCTGCAGCGTCTTCTACCACAGGAATACAATACTGATTACAAATATCGACTATCTCATCTATCCTTAATGATAAACCGAAAGTATGCATAGGGACACAAGCTGCAATTTTATTTCCTGTTTCTTTATTAAAACATTGCCCATCTTTTACTTCTGCAATAGCTTCTAATCGCTTCTTTAAAGCAATCGGAGACATTCCTAAGGTATCTTCATCTACATCTATAAAGTGAGGTATAGCTTTTTCATACGATATTGCATTAGCCGTAGCTATAAACGTAAGCGGCTGAGAAAGCACTTCATCTCCTTGCTGTACACCTGCTAATTTAAGAGCAATATGTAACGAGGCTGTTCCATTTACTACCGCAATTGCATATTTAGCTCCTGTAATTTCTGTCATCATTTTTTCAAAACGATTGACATAAGCACCAACAGAGGATACAAAAGTAGAATCTATTGCATCAATTAGATATGCTTTTTCATTTCCTATGAAACGAGGCTCATGAAGATATATATTATCTTTCGGAGTTTCATAAGTTTTTCTAATAAATTCAATGATTGACTTATACATTATAAATTCCTGCTTTATAGTGTTTGAGATTTTCTTTGTTGGAAAACCATTTAATAGTTTCTTTTAATCCATCTTCTAAACTGTATAATGGTTTCCAATCTGTATGTTTCATAATTTTAGAGTTATCTCCATACAATCTAAAAACCTCAGATTTTTCAGGTCGAATACGATCAGGATCTTGTATTATTTTAGCATTTGGGTTCACTATATCAATAAGTGTATCTACTAATTCTTGCATTGAAATCTCTGAATTAGTAGCAATATTACAGTCATGCCCAATTAATTCCGTAGAATTAGCTATAGAAATGAATCCTTTTGCAGTATCTTTAACATAGAGAAAATCACGTGTAGGAGTTAAATCTCCTAACTTAATTTCTTCGAATCCATTTGCTAATTGAGTAATAATTGTAGGAATAATTGCTCTTGCTGACTGCCGAGGACCATAAGTATTAAATGGTCGAACTATTGTTACAGGTAAATCAAAAGAGCGATAAAAAGATTCTGCCATACAATCAGCTCCTATTTTTGAAGCAGAGTAAGGAGATTGTGGTTGTCGAGGATGTTTTTCATCAATAGGAATATATTGAGCAGTACCATATACTTCAGATGTAGAAGTAACAATGACTCTTTCTAAACCTAAATCTCTGGCAGCTTGTAATACATTAAGTGTTCCTTTAACATTCGTATCCACATAAGAATCAGGTGAATGATAAGAATATGGTATTGCTATTAATGCTGCTAAGTGATATACCTTATTACACCCTTTCATTGCAGTTCTAACACCATTCGGATCTCTTATATCGCCCGTGAACACTTCAATTTGGTCTAATAATTCTTTAGGGAAATTATCTAACCAACCCCAAGAATTAAATGAGTTATAATAACAAAAAGCTTTTACTTGATGTCCTTGCTTTATCAACTCTTCTACTAAATGACTTCCAATGAAACCATCAGCACCTGTTACTAAGATTTTATTTTTCACTATAAAAATTTTTATACCATTTTACAAAAAGACCTATCCCTTTTCCTAAATCCGTATTAGGTCTATACTTCAAATCTTGAATTAAATCAGAAACATCTGCATAAGTTGTATAGACATCTCCAGGTTGTATAGGAAGCATTTTTTTATCTGCTACCATTCCTAATTTTTCTTCTATAGTTTCTATAAACTTTAAAAGATTTACAGGAGCATTATTACCTATATTGTATACTTTGTATGGAGCTTTAGAAGCTGAAACCGCTTTATCAGAAGCTACAGGAGGATTATTTATCACCTTATCAATTCCTTCTACAATATCATCTATATACGTAAAATCACGGCTCATATTTCCATTATTAAATACTTTAATAGACTTTCCCTCAAGAATAGCCTTTGTAAAAAGGAAATATGCCATATCAGGTCTTCCCCAAGAACCATAAACCGTAAAAAAACGAAGCCCAGTAGTTGGCAAATTATATAGATGAGAATAAGTATGAGCCATTAACTCATTGCTTTTCTTTGTAGCAGCATATAAAGAAATCGGATAATCTACATTATCAGTTGTTGAAAAAGGTACTTTTTTATTTAGACCATAAACACTTGAACTGCTGGCATAAACTAAATGCTTTACCTTATTGTGACGACAACCTTCCAATATATTTGCAAAACCTACTATATTACTATCTATATAAGCCTGTGGATTTTCAATGCTATACCGTACTCCTGCTTGAGCAGCAAGGTTACAAACTACATCAAATTTATTAGAAGAAAATAGCTCTTTTATAGTATCTCTATCACTGATGTCTATCTTTATAAAGGTATAGTTAGCTTTTGTAGTGCTTTTTATAGGAATATTATAAACAATATCATTTTTTGAAATACCATGTTCTCCTAACCTTCCATACTTGAGATTTACATCATAATAATCATTGATATTATCAATACCAATAATTTCATCGCCTCTTTTCAATAAAGCACTAACGAGATGAAAGCCAATAAAACCTGCTGCTCCTGTTACTAAGATTTTCATTTTTTATTTTTGAATTTTAGAGTTTGGAGTTAACAACTTTTCGACCAATACTTTCATAATAAAACCCAAGTTCTTTCATTTGCTCTATATTGTATAAGTTTCTACCATCAAAAATTGCTTTATCTTTTAATAACTTTTTGATAACCTTAAAACTTGGAGATTCAAAGGCATGCCATTCTGTAATAATTACCAAAGCATCAGCATCTATCAATGCCTCATATTGATCATCTACTAACTCTATTTTATTACCAAACAATTTATGTATGTTTGCCATAGCTTCTGGATCATAAGCCTTTATTTTTGCACCTAACTCTAATAAACCATTTAGAATAGTAATAGCAGAAGCCTCTCTAATATCATCTGTATTAGGCTTGAAAGATAAACCCCATACTGCAATAGTTTTTCCACTTAAATCATCTGTTCCATAGAATTTTTTAATTTTTTCTACCATGACTTGCTTTTGGCGACTATTTACTTCCACCACTGATCTTAATATTTTAAAATCATAATTATTAACCTCAGAAGTCTTTATTAGAGCTTTTACATCCTTAGGAAAACAAGAACCTCCGTAGCCTACTCCAGGAAATAAAAATCGCTTGCCAATTCGAGGATCAGTACCAATTCCTTTTCGTACCCAGTCTACTTCTGCACCCGTCAATTCACATAGATTAGCAATCTCATTCATAAACGAGATTTTAGTCGCAAGAAATGAATTTGCTGCATATTTTGTCATTTCTGCCGAGCGTTCATCCATAAACAAAATAGGATTACCTTGACGTACAAATGGTTCATACAACCTTCTCATTACAGTCTTCACTCGCTCACTACTTGTACCTATAATAATTCTATCAGGTTTCATGAAATCCTCCACGGCTAAACCTTCTCTAAGAAATTCAGGATTAGATACCACATCAAAAAGTTTTGCATCCAGTTTTTGAACTAAAGCACTATGAACTTCCTCTGCTGTACCTACTGGTACCGTACTTTTATCTACAATAACTTTATAGTCTGTAATAATTTCACTTAAATCTTTCGCTACATTTAAAATATAGGATAAATCAGCAGAACCATCCTCTCCAGGAGGAGTTGGCAATGCTAAGAAAATAATCTCTGCTTCTTCAATACCTTCTGCTAAGTTAGTCGTAAATGTTAAACGTCCTTCCTTAGTATTTCTTTCAAATAAAAGTTCTAATCCAGGTTCATAAATCGGTACCTGTCCATTTTGCATCTGTTTAACTTTCTCCTCATCTATGTCTATACAAATAACATGATTACCAGTTTCTGCAAAACAAGTACCTGTAACTAAACCTACATAACCGGTTCCTACTACTGCTATGTTCATTTTTTAAATTTTAAAATTTTTAAATATCAACATCTTCAATTTTTTCAGGAAATTTACATCTTCTATTAAGTATTCAGATAGAATCATTCTACGTTTAAAGTTTTAATATTTACATTATAAACTATTAAAATCAGACTTATCAGATCTTTATAGATAAATACGTCCAAATACTTAAACAATAGAAAAGCATATAATTTATAATCGGTTTAAGGTAACCATATCTAAAACCTTCTTTTATGTGCTACTATAGCTACTAAAACTTTTTTATCAAATACTTAAATATGATTAGTGATTTACCCATTACAAATTGTTGAAAAAATTAAAATTTATACTTCATTTATTTCCAATTTATGCTTTTTTCAAACAACTACTTATCTTCTTCATAATAACCATAGCCATAGCCACTACCATAGCCATAACCATAGTTATTACCACGTTTCACAGAATTTAAGACAATGGTTGGATTATTAAATCTATTTTCTTTATACAATTGATCTATGAAATTCAACTGTCCTTTTTTAGTAACTCCAAATCTGGTTACGTATATAGAGGCATTTACCATAGATTTTAGTAATAAACTATCCGTCACTAATCCTACAGGCGGTGTATCAATAATAATAACATCATATTCCGTTTTTAATTCTTCAATTAAAACCTCTATACGTCCATTCAATATTAACTCTGAAGGATTCGGAGGAATAGGACCACTCGCTATAAAATAAAAATTATCATTTCCTTCATATTGGTTAATAATTTCATCTTTAGTAGCTGCATTAATTAAGTAAGAAGAAATTCCTTTGTTAGGAACATTATCATTTAAATAAGATGCCATCTTCGGTTTTCTTAAATCTAAACCAATTATAACAACCTTTTTACCTGAAAGGGCAAAACTCATAGCTAAGTTGATACAAATAAATGATTTTCCTTCGCCACTCATACTTGAAGTCACTAACATTGTTTTGTGAGGTTCTCCAGCTAAGGTAAATTGTAAATTTGTACGTAACAGTCGAAACATCTCTGCAATTGCCGATCGACTTGATTTAGTAACGACTATTCTTGAATCTTTTTTAGATTCAGCAATTGCCCCTAAAATAGGGACTTGTGTCATCTCTTTAATATCATTCTCTGATTGTATGGTGTCTATTAAAAACTCTCGTAAGACGATTGTTCCTATTGCTAACGCTAAACCAAAGAAAAGTGCACCTGCTAATATCGGTATTTTTTGAGGATAAATAGGTTTTGTTTGACTCAAAGCAGGGCTATCAATAATCCTTGCATTATCTGTTGTTGCAGCTAAAGAAATAGCCGTTTCTTCTCTTTTTTCTAATAAGAAAAGATATAAATTTTCTTTGATATATTGTTGTCGTTTGACTTCTAAAAGTTCTCGTTCTTTACGGGGCGTTTTACTCAATCGTGCTTCAAAATCACTACTTCGTGATTTTATTTTACGAATAGCCTTATCCATATCACTCAGAAGATTTTTGATATTTTCTCGTAACTGAAAACGATAATTTGCAATCTCTTCATCTAAAGCTACTACATTTGGATTATCTACCGTTGCAGATTGAAGTAACCGTTTTCTTTTTTGTATTGCCTCATTTAAATTAACAACCATTTGAGCCAATGCTTCATTTTTAACTAAATTAAAAGGTACTAACTCATACTTATTATTCGCTTGTCTTAAATACTCATTTAAGTCGGATAATATTTGTTTTTCAACTTCTAAGTCTGTTAGTTTCTGTCCATATTTTCCTATTTCACCATATAAGAAAGTCAAATCACTTCCCGGATTTACGGTAATTCCTTCTTTTTCTTTTACTGCTTGTACACCTCGTTCGACTCCTTGCAATTCATCTGTAATAATGTATAATCGCTCATCAATAAACTCAAGGGTATTTTTTCCCATAGCATTTTTATCTTCAACAGCAGCAAAATTATAAACATTAATAACTTTATTAATTATATCTTCACTACGTTGAGGTACAACATCTTTCATAGATAAGACTACAAGTGACGATTCATTATCATAAGCCAATTCAAGCTTTTTTTTGTATTTTAATACTGTATTAAATGTAGTCGATAGCTTTATAACGTACTCATGTTTTAAATCATTAGCATTAGGATTAACATTAGGATTATATCTAAACAAAAAACTACCATACTTATTAGTTATTAAAGAATCAAAAACACCTTGATATTCTATATCATTTTTTATTAAAACATATTCGTTAGAATTAAGAATTTTAGCTTTAAATGTCAAACTACCTTTTGAAGGTTTCCTAAGTATAAAAGTATCATTAATTGCAAAAGTATCTATTACAATAGGGCTTTTTCCATATAAATCTGTATCCTTAATTCGTCCATCTTTGTATACTTTAGATTGAAGTTTTAAATCTTCTACAACCTCTTCCATAATGGATCTAGATTGAATAATCTTAGCTTCATCAACAATTTGCGGTGACGGTCCCATTCCAACTCCTGATAACTGTTGACTCAACATATCTGTTCCCTGACTTTCTGTCTTTATAAGTATAGAACCTTTCACCTCATATTGAGGTACAGTGTACTTAACATATAAATAAGCAGCTATTCCCATTATTAAAGGAAAAATCAAAAAGAAATACCATCCTCTTCGTAAAGTAAAGAGTAACTTTCTTATATCAATTGTATCTTCTTCAACAAAGACTTGTTGTTGATTTATTTGATTATTATTCATTATATCAGTTTAAATATCTTTAATTGTACAGAATTATTTATTGTCCTATATTAAGAATCGCAATAATTGTAGTAATTGCAGATAACGAACTTGTTACCCAAGGCAAATATTCTGAAAATTGATCTCGAATTGACGCTTCTATATCTTGAGTTGGTTCAATATAAACAATATCCCCTTGTTTCAAATAATAATATTCTGACCTAAATATTTCTGGTGATTGGATATTCAATTCCCCAAATTGACGAATACCATTTTGCTCTCTAACCACTAAAATATTAGTACGATTACTATAAGGTGTTAAATCACCCGCCATACCTAATGCCTCTAAAACAGTTATTCTATCATTATTAATTACAAATGTTCCTGGATTACTAACTTCGCCTAAAACAGATATTCTAAAATTCACGAATCGAATATTCACGACAGGATCCTTCAAATATACTTTTAACAATTCAACCAATTTATTCTTTGCCTCGGTCGCAGTTAAATCTTTTAGTAAAATTTTACCTAATACTGGAAAATCAATTTCTCCATCTTCATCAACAATATAACTTGTAAAAGGAGATGCACTACCATTCCCACCACCTCCTACTCCTGGTTGCATTAAATTAAAAGGTGCTGATTGTATAGGATCAAAAGCGTGTACTGTTATTGACAATACATCATTTTTCTGAATCCGTAATGCCGCCAAATTTTGAATTGTCTCATCTGGAAACTGAGGACGATCAACCTCTACATCTTTTCTAAAGTACAATAACTCTTCATACTGTACACAACTTGTCATTGAAAAGGCAATGACCAAAAAGATTATTAATTTGAGTATTATTTGTTTCATCTAAATTATTATTATCCCAAAAAGGTTTGGTTTAAAAATTTATCTCCTATTGATATTCCCTTTTTGTTTTTATTTAAAATTAACGTTTTTAGTTTCTCTACATGTCCAAGGTTATGAGTATCTGTCCCCACAAAATCATACAAGTTATCATTTAACATTCTAATAGCAAGATCTTTAACTTCTTTCCCATAATGCCCTGTTAATGAAAGTAAGTTTAATTGTAGTTTACAACCTCTACTTTTCAAATCTTGGAAACGTTCAAAATTTTTTGCATAATAAGTATAACGTTCGGGATGTGCTAAAATAGGT
>JBGCFH010000360.1:0-35586 GCA_045106825.1 Saprospiraceae bacterium
GAATTTCCTCCACAATATTATCATCCATATCCTTCCAAGCACCATACAACGATTTCCAATCTTCATTTTTTGATGCTTTTTGCTCCACGTCTTTACTAATACTTTCTGATAGTAAAGCAATCAATTTTAACTTTAAATCAATACTTAGATGATTTAAAAGCTGCATATATTTCGTTAATATTCCTTCGTTTTTTGTCATAATTTACTTGTTTTTTAATTTACAAGTTACGGTATTTTTTTAGTAAAATCAGTTAATGGTTTTCCGACTTATCTCCCGAATTTTCGGGATTGGTTTGTCAATGAACTTAAAACTAAACATTCATTTACTGTTTGGTTTTTGATTTATTCTCTCTCAACATTGCAACCTAAATGCTTAGGAGATTCCGTATCAAGTACGGAATGACGGAAATAGTGAAAGAAAAAATTCGTGAAATTCGTGAAAATTAGTGTCCAAAATTAATCCTCAAACTCTGGTTTTCGCTTCTCCACATACGCTTTAAATGCTTCCTGCAAATCCTCTGACATCAACATTCCTGCGTTCCAAGTCGCCATATACTCCAAACTATCTGCAACCGTATGATCCCGTTTGTGTAACAAAATTTCCTTCGTTCCTCTGATGACGATTGGCGATTTTTCTGCTATCGTTGTAGCGATTTTTTTGACTTCCGTCAATAATGCTTCACGAGTCTCAAAACTTCTGTTCACCAAGCCAATTTTTGCGGCTTCTTGACCAAAAACACTTCTTCCTGTGTAAGCCATTTCTGCCATCATTCCAGGATTCAAAATCGTTGGTAAACGTTGCATTGTACCAATATCAGCGACCAAACCCAAATCGACTTCACGTATCGTAAAATACGCATCATCCGTACAATATCGCATATCACAAGCCGCAATAATATCAACTGCTCCACCAATACAAGCCTTATGAATCGCTGCCAAAACTGGTTTGCGACAACGCTCAATTGACGTAATTGTTTCTTGTAAATGAATAATGAATTTGCGTAATTTTTCTCGACTTCTTGCTGGACAACCTTTGTTAAATTGCTGAATATTCATCAATAAACTCAAGTCAATTCCTGCACAAAAGTTCTTACCTTCACCTGCCAAAATCACAACACGAACTTCTGGGTTTTCGTGCATTTCCTCAAAAATTAATTTCATTTCGTTCCATGCTTCCATGTGTAACGAATTTGATTTATTTGGACGATTAAAACTAACCGTTGCTATCTTATTTTCTATTTCTACTTTGAAACTTTTATAATTCATTGTTATAAATGTAATGCCGAGTTGTACTCGGCATTTGGTTTTTAAAATGTTTTATGCCGAGTACAACTCGGCATTACGTTATTCCCAAGGAACATAAGTTGCTCCTTTAATCACATTTCTCGAAATCACAATTCGGTGAATCTCCGAAGTTCCTTCATAGATTTGTGTAATTTTTGCATCACGCATCAAACGTTCTACATGATATTCTTTCACAAAACCATAACCACCATGAACTTGTACCGCTTCCACCGTAATCCACATTGCAGCTTCCGAAGCGTATAATTTTGCCATAGCAGCAGCTTGTGCATAATCTTTGCCTTGATCTTTCAACCATGCTGCACGGTAAACCATCATTCTTGCCGTTTCAATTTTCAACGCCATATCTGCCAACTTAAAGGCAATTGCTTGATGTTGATTAATTGCTTTTCCGAATGCTTTTCTTTCGTGAGAATAAGCCAATGCCAATTCATAAGCTCCAGCTGCGATTCCTAAGGCTTGAGCTGCAATACCGATTCTTCCACCATCGAGTATTTTCATCGCTAATTTAAAACCAAAACCATCTACACCAATTCTATTTTCTTTTGGCACTTTCACATCTTGAAACATAACAGAAGACGTGTCCGAAGAACGAATACCTAATTTATCTTCTTTCACTCCAGTACTTACACCTTCCCAATCCGCTTCAATAATCAAAGCGTTAATTCCACGATGTTTTTTCTCGGCATCAGTTTGAGCGATTACGACATAAACACCAGCTTTTTTACCATTCGTTATCCAGTTTTTTGTACCATTTACCAAATAATAATCACCTTGATCTTCGGCAGTTGTGCGTTGACTTGTTGCATCACTTCCTGCTTCTGGTTCTGACAAACAAAATGCTCCGATAACTTCACCTGATGCTAAACTTGGCAAGTATTTTTGTTTTTGTTCTTCCGTTCCATATTGCTCAATTCCCCAAATACACAAAGAATTATGAGCAGAAACGATAACAGAACAAGAACTATCAACTTTTGATAATTCCTCTACTGCAATTGCGTAAGAAATCGTATCTAAACCAGCTCCGCCATATTTTGGGTCAGTCATCATTCCCATAAAACCCAATTCGCCCATTTGTTTGACAAATTCAGTTGGATAAGTTTGGTGTGTATCTCGGTCGATAACGCCAGATTTTAACTCATTTTGAGCAAAATCTCTTGCAGCGTCACGTATCATTAATTGTTCTTCTGTTAGTGTAAAATCCATTGTTGTGAAATTCTTTATTAATAATTTATCGAATGCTTTTTAATATTTGGCAAAGATAATAAAATAATTAGCGTTTTTGACTAATTATTAGTCAAGTTCGACAAATTTTTCTATTTTTGCGTCATATATTGCTAAACTGTTATATTGTGAAATTGTTTTTAAAAAATAGTTTTAACAATGTAGCCACCGAAATTTCGGGATTCCAATAAAAATCGGAACAATTCAAAAATTTGATACGTGACAACGAAAGATAAAATATTAGCGACGAGTAAGGAACTCTTTAATGTACACGGTTTTGGTGAGCCGACTTTGAATGCAATCGCACAAAAAGTTGGGATTAGCCGTGGAAACTTGACGTATTATTTCAAAGATAAAGAAGCTTTATTAGAAGAGTTGGTGGAAGAAATGTGGGAGAAATATGAACAACAAATTGGTCGTGCGATGCAGTTTCCGTCTTGGGAAAGTACGACAGAATCAACTCAAGCCTATTTGTCATTACAAGAAGAATATTCATTTATCTTTTTTGATATAAAAATCGCTTCTGACCCGAAAGTAACGAAGCAATTTGCTCGAATGAAAAAAGATACGATTCGCCGCCAAATGACTACGATTGGCTTCTCGATTCAAATCGGTAACATGAATCCCGAAAGGATTCCTGGCACTTATCGAAATCTCTGCGAAAGTCTTTGGATGATTAATTTTTACTGGTTGATCTCTCAATCATATCGTGATGAAAATGATAATTGGGATAAGGTAATTTGGAGTTCCGTTTTACCACATTTTACAGAAAAAGGTTTGACTTCATTTATCGCTCATTTTGGGCAAAATTATTTTGATTCATTAGGTGAAGCCTTTGATAATGCTAAGGTTGGGACAATTGTGTTTTAAACTGGATTCGAGGTACTGGATACTTGTTGCTGGTTGTTTGGAATTGTTAAAGTCTTTTTTCTTGATTATATAATTGATATTTTTATGAAAATTGTTCGTTTACCTTTTGGTTCTAAAACATATTCTTTTCTTCACAGTTTATTTCACATAATTGGTACAATTGCATTTATATCAATAATCGTAACATTATTGCACGGAACTTGGAGTGAGTTTTTTATTTGTTTAATTATTTATCTTCCTGTTGGAATTTATGATTGGTTATTTCTAACAGACAAAATACTATTCTTACCAAAGCATAAAATTGAGATTCAATTTATCACAAAAATTGATAAATATGGTTTTACGATTTATTGTTATGGTGATAATATAGAAACTCGTTACGAATGGCAATTCATTGAATATTGTAAATTAAATGATGCTAATAATTTGATAATCAAACCTATTAAAAAACAAGAAAACATAATTAAAATTGATAGTGAAAGAGATTTTGAACTCTTAAGTTGTATTCCAAAATCAAAATTATTAGATAATCAAATTCCTGATTTTATTCATCAAGTTTGTTCAAATGTTACTAATTGTAAGGTTTGTGGAACTATTGCTGTTTGGAGTAATAAGTGTTTATCTTGTGCATCCGATGTTTATAATGCTGAAACTCACGATGAGTTTGAAAATGAAATTGACCATTTGAAAGAAGAACAATTAGAATTATTTAGTGCTGATGATAAAGTTGAAAAAGTTGATTTTTTTAATGAAGAAGAAACCTTTTTTGAGCGTGATAAAAATTGGAAACCATTAGTGACAGAAGCAGAAGTGATTGCTTATAGTAAAGAATGGAATTGGGATTAAAACTTAAAAACACCTTTAAGATAATATAATATTCAAATCAACTTCCGTAAAATCATTTACAAACTGTAAAATATGGTCAAAATGAACAAACTCTTCTGGTTGATGTGTTGTCGTTACAATAATCGCTTGACAACCAGCATTTTTAGCCGTTGCAGCACCTGAAACGCTATCTTCAAATACCAAACAATCTTCTGGCTTCAAGTCCAAACTCGCTGCTGCTTTTAAGAAAATTTCTGGATTTGGTTTGCCTTTAGTGACACTTCCTGCATGAAAAATGCCTTTGAAGTAATGACGAATATTTAAAGTGTCCAAAACAAAATTTGCATTATCTGCTGGTGCTGCTGTTCCGATTGCCATCGGAATATTTGCTTGATGTAAATGTTCTAAAAAGGCTGATAAACCATCAATTAATTTTAATCTCGTTTTGAAATAATCTCTATAAGTAGCTTCTTTTCGGTTGGAAATTTCCAATCGTTCTTCGTCTGAATATTTATCACCAAACAAACGTTTAAGAATTTCTGTATTTACACCATGAACTTCCGCTTTCACCTTGTCGATTGACCAATTTAACCCTAAATCATTCAAAACTTGTTGCCAAATTCGATGATGAACCATCATATTGTCCACCATCGTTCCGTCCATATCGAATATTATTCCTTTCATATTTTGGTATTTTGAAGTTCCAACTTTGGTAATTATGAGCTTCCGAAGCTGGAACTTCGGAATACATCTACAAGTCAAATATACAAATTATACGACTGGAATTTGAATTTTTTTTGCTTGTAAAATATGGCGATTAATATGATAAATTACAAATCGAAATGTATCGCCTAATCGAAATTTTATAACTGGCAAAGTTGTCTTTGTTTTAATGGCTTTTAAATCCACTTTTTCGGCTTGTTCCAATAACGTCAACATCTGTTTTTGTTGTTTGATAAATCGGTCGATTACTGTTATTGGTAAATTAGAATTTGCAGGATTTTTATCCTTAAAGGTTTTCATTTTATTTGGAATCGTTCCATCCGTTTTTGGTTGCATACTTTTTGCAAAGTAATTGCCGAAAAATCCACTTTTAAATGTTGTTGTTGTGCTTATTTTTCCTTTTAAAATACTTGATTCGATTTCTTTTAGATAAAAATCACCATATAAACTAACGTGTTCTAAACATTCTAAAATACTCCATTTTTCAGTGTTTTCCTTATAATTTAATTGGTCAATCGATAAGTTTTTGAAATCATTTGCGGCTTTGATTGCTTTATTAATGTCTGATTTCAAGTCGTTTAATAATCTTTTCTTTTGAAATTCCATTGATTTTGTTTTTAATTGATACTGTGAATAATTTACAATGCAAATTTCAGCGAAAGCTGGGAAAAAAAGATTGATTGAAATCAAGAATTTTGGAAAACTACTGGATACGTTCAAAACTTAACTCTTCTACAAAATCATTAATGACTTGATGTGCTTTAAACCTAAATTTCAAAACATCGGCGATTCCATCTGTTACGACAGGAAAGTCTTGCATATTATCTAATTGAAATCGAACTGGTTGATTATCAGACAATAACATGATGATTTTTGGTCGTTCACCTTCTTGATTTAAACGTAAAGTATATAGTGAAATAGAAGTTGTCGGAATAATTCGTGGCGTTCCTTTACCATGAATTTTAATCTTATCGGATTCGAAACTGATTTTTTTGAATGTGTAAGGTGTTTTAGAATAATGCTGAACGATTTGGAAAATGGAAAATCCAATCCATAATATTAATACACTCAACCACAAAATTCCTTTTGTATCAAAATCTAACAACGTCGTAAACTGAAATGCTAACGCCAAACCTATCAAACCAACGATTAAAAGAATTGACCAAATAAAAAACTGTTGTTGTTTTGTTTGAGTTTCTGAATTAACGGCTAAAGTTAACGATTTTCCTCGCTGATAATCAATATCAAGTGAATTGATTAATGGTTGTAATTTGATACTATTCATGTGTTGTTGGTTTGAATATTTGATTATCAATCCTAAGATAGGAAGTAAAAGTAAGTTTACCTAAAAGTCGTTCCTTTTTCATTATTAGATTATTTGAAATGCGATAATAATTGCAATTGTTAACTGTTATTTCAGGGTTTTAAATGATTGACTTTGAATAAGTATTCATTCTTATTTTTATTTAATAGCTATATTTTAAATGGTTGATTATCAGCGTGAAAAAACGTTTTGATAATCTATCAGAGATTTGTAGATATTCTGACTTGAGTGTTTAAAGTGAAAAAGTTATGTTAATGACTAATTATTTGAGTTAGAAACTTAAAATTAGAAGTATAGATTAGTTGTATTTATTGTAACTGTATTTATTTGGTTGATTTTTCTCCGAAGCTGTAACTTCGGATTACGTTTACTATTTATTTAATAATCAATTCTAATTCATTATTGCAAAATAGATAATTTTGATTTTATTTATAATCGAAATTAATCTATAAATGCTGTTTTTTTGAATAAAAAAGAAGCTCTTTTTTATCAAAAATTATAGAATAACCTGTAAAATAATTTTTAATTCGATTTAGTTTCGCTTAATTTGTGTCAAGTATTTTTAATCTAAAAATCCATTATTTATGAAAATAAAACTATTGAATTTAATCCTATTTTGTTTTTTGACACAATTTCTAAAAGCTCAAGATAAAGGAACTGTCATTTTTAATGTTGCACCATTAGAAGCAATTATCAAAATCAATAATCAAACTTTACGACCAGCAAATATTGGTGAACCAAAAACTTCAATACAACTTGGTTCAGGAGAGTATAAAGTGCAAGTTTGGAGTTTTGGTATGCAATTACAAGAGACAACTATTTCTGTAACTTATGGCGATACAAGTTCTGTCAATATTGCGTTAAAACCAACTAAGGAATATATGGTTTATCGAGATGAACTTACAGCATACAAAGAGGCTCAAAGTGCAATTATAGCAAAGCAATTACCTGCAATTATTACGAGTTCTATTGTTACAGGAACAATTATCAGTTATGCATTTTCAAGTATTTCAAAACTAAATAAATTAGAGAATAGATTAGAAATTATGCGAACGGGTTATAATGATGCAATTAATCCAAATACGTTGGATGAATTTGAGAAAAATTATTATGATACCAGAGATGAATTTAACCAAAACAGGAAAAATTATTATTTATACACAGTAATTGGAAGTTCTGTTTCGCTTGGTTTGTGGGGTTTTACGGCTTATCGTCTGAAAAAAGGATTTGATGGTTTAAACAAACCAATCTTCAATGATACAAATCCACTTTCTAAAGTAAATGTTAATTTAAAAACGGAACGAATGGCTTTTGAAAATGCCTTTCCATCACTTTCTTTTTCTTATCAATTTTAAACCATTTATATAAAATAATCCGATGAAATATTTAAATTTTATAGTTATAATAATGTGTTGTTGTGTTACAACAAGTTGTTTTGACGAAGTAACCGCAGATATTCCTGTTAGTATTTTTGATTTTGACTCAGGAGAAGAATATATTACAATGGGAAATATTAATGTCGTTCCGACTGGACAAAATGGTGTTTACAGAGCGGAAGGAATTGTTTCTTTTGATAAAGAAATTATTCCGGAATCTTATCAACAAATTGGACGTATTCGATATTATTGGGGAGATTCTTACTTAGGAGATATTGCTATTGATGATTTTCCAGTTAATTTAAGCGAAAGTATGTTTTCGGGAGATACAAGATGTTTTCGATTTGAATTAAGAATTGGTGATGATATTTCAAAATCTTCAGAAGATTTTTGTGCAACAGCTCCTTAAATAATAAAGCTAAATTAATAAAAAAATTAGAAATAAATAGAATATCAATGATACAAACAAAACTCACCAATCTCTTCCAAACTTGGGCAAACGAAGAAGTCGAAAACATAAAAGCTTTACCAGCTTCTGGTTCTGATAGAAAATATTATAGAATCACTGGAAAAACGAAAACAGCTATTGCTGCATTTAATTCAAACGAAGCGGAGAATCAAGCCTTTATCAATTTTACGAATCATTTTCAATCGAAAGGAATTAATGTTCCAGAAATCTATGCGACGGATTTAGAAAATAGAATTTATTTGCAACAAGATTTGGGCGATTTGTCGTTGTATCAACACTTATTTGCAACTCGTGAAGGCAATCAATTTAGACCAGAATTGATGAATTTGTATCAACAATCAGTGGAACAATTAGCGAAAGTTCAACTCTTAGGACATCAAGGTTTGGATTATGATAATTGGTGTTTTCAAATCACAGAATTTGATAAAAAATCTATGTTATGGGATTTGAATTACTTCAAATATTACTTCTTGAAAGTAAGCGATTTGTCGTTTGATGAAGTGAAATTAGAAGCCGATTTTCAAGAATTGACGGATTATTTAAATCGTGCAAATCGTGATGCGTTTATGTTTCGAGATTTTCAGGCTCGAAATATTATGCTGCACAATAATGAGCCTTATTTAATTGATTATCAAGGAGGTAGGAGAGGAGCAACATCTTATGATTTGGCTTCGTTATTGTGTCAAGCAAAAGCGGATATTCCTTTTGAAACTCGTGAGGCATTATTGCAACATTATTTAAAATCAGTGTCCGAATTGGCGAAAGCCAATAATATAAAATTTGATGAAGCTGAATTTAAACAGTTTTATTATCCGTTTGTGTTGATTCGTGCGATTCAGGTTTTGGGTGCTTATGGTTTCCGAGGTTTGTACGAGAAAAAAACACATTTTTTGTCAAGTATTCCGTTTGCGATGAAGAATATTGTTTGGGTTTTGGAACAGTTGAAAGTTGATTATAACCTAAAAATTCCATACTTAAAAGACATTTTATCACAACTTACCACACATCAGGATTGGAATCAATATTTGCCCACTGAGATTTCTCTGAGGTTTCGGGACGTAGCGGGGCAGGCGAAAGGCGGAAATGAAAAATTGACAATAACAGTAAGTAGCTTTTCTTACAAGCGTGGAATCCCATTAGATTTGTCTGGAAATGGTGGCGGACACGTTTTTGATTGTCGTGCAATTCATAATCCTGGTCGTTATAAACCATATAAAAAAATTACTGGTCGTGATCAAAAAGTAATTGATTTTTTGTTGGCAGAATCAAATATTACGGAATTTATCGAAAATGCAAAACGTATTGTTCTACCTTCGGTTGAGCGATATATACAGCGAGGATTTACGAGTTTGATGGTGAGTTTTGGTTGTACTGGCGGACAACATCGTTCGGTTTATTCTTGTGATCAAATGGCGAAATATTTACAAGAAAATTATGATGTTAACGTCGTTGTGAATCATGTAGAACAAGAGATTAAAGGTTGGGTGAATTAAGAGTTATTGACAAAAATTGAATTATCAATTGCCAATAATTCGTAATGTTTTTTTAACATTGTTTTTTGAACAGTTAGAACATCGAGTAATCTTGTGGCTAATTGTATTGATTCTTTTTGTTTTTGTATTTTTTGTTCTTGCGGAGTATTTACAAATTGTTTATTTATCTCGAAAGAACGTACATTTATTTAATTATCAATTCTTGCGTAATTCGTGTCAACCTATTCCCTTAATAAATTTTGAGTAGGTTATTTTAATTCGACCTTTAGCATATTAATTTAAAACCAAAATATAACTTATATGAAATACTACTTTTTACTAATTATAGCAATTGTATTTATGGCTTGTAATCAAGAAAATACAACGACGGAACAACAAACAAAACAAGATGAAACACCGAAAGTCGAATTAGTTTTTGATGTACAAAATGCTTTGGGCGAAGGTTCTATCTGGAATCATATTACGCAAGAATTATGGTGGATTGATATTGAAGGTTTTACTTTTAATACATATAATCCAAAAACTCAAAAACGACGTATGATTGATGTAAAACAACATATCGGAACGGTTGTACCGAGTAAGGATGGCTTGTCTGCGATTGTTGCATTGCGAACAGGTATTCATCGTTTGGATTTAGAAACAGAAGAAATGAAATTTTTGGTAAGCCCAGAAGTGGATACAAACAGTATTCGTTTAAACGATGGAAAATGTGATCCAGCTGGTCGTTTTTGGGTCGGCTCTATGCATTTTAATCAAACAGAATATGCGGCTAATCTTTTTAGTATTTCGTCAGATGGAAACAAAGTTTCTTCAAAAAAAATGCAAGATTCTGTTACTATTTCTAATGGAATTATCTGGTCGTTAGATGAAAAAACGATGTATTATATTGATACCAAAAGAGGTAATGTAAGAGGATATGATTATGAGAAATCAACTGGCGATATATCGAATGAACGTGTTGTGATTACTGTTCCGGACTCTTTAGGTTATCCTGATGGAATGACGATTGATGCGGAAGGAATGCTTTGGATTGCGTTGTGGAATGGCAATTGTGTGAGTCGTTGGAATCCAAATACTGGAGCGTTAATGCAAACAATTGAAGTGCCTGCTCACAATATTTCGTCTTGTGCTTTTGGTGGTGAAAATTTGGATACGCTATACTTGACTTCTGCACGATTAGATACAAATGAGGAAGAACTAAAAATAAAGCCTCAATCTGGTGGACTTTTTAAAGTCGTACCAGGTGTGAAAGGTGTGAAGAGTTACTTTTTTGGAGAATAAAGTTTAATATTTAGGTTTTGCTGAAACGTAAAATAGAAATTACAATTGCTAAATTTTGCTTCGCAAAATGCTTTTTTCACGCAGATTCACGCAGATTCACGCAGATTCACGCAGATTTTTTTTGATAAAAAAAATGCTTTTGTTAATGAAAAATCTGCGTGAATCTGCGAAGTCTGCGTGAGATGATTGTTTTGCAAGGCAAAACGTAATATTTTCGTTTTTAAATTTAATATCAGCGAAACATGAATTAATAGTTAATAGAAAAAATGTAGCGGTATTTGTTCCGTTGATTTTAGGTATTGAGAAGCTCCATCTTTGGAGTACGTTCGTCTCAAAAATTAAAAATCCACGAACGAAATAAATGCATTTACGAAAAAATTATGGTAAAAAATATGAAAAATAATATTACAAAAACGATGATTATTATCTTTGCTGTATTGGCATTGATACTTTTGGGAATACAATATTTAGAATATCGAACACAATCAGAAGCGGTTGTGACGACAACAAATGAAACTAAAACGGTTGACTTCGTTGATGGTTCATCTGTGGTGCTTTCTCCAAATTCTACGATTAAATATACGAATTATTTTAATGAAAAAGGTCGTTTTGTCGAATTGGTAAAAGGCTCAGGACGTTTTACTGTTGTGGAGGAAAAAGGAAAGTTTCGTGTCAAAACAGCACGAGAAATAATTACGATTTTATCTTCAGAGACTTCAACTGTTTTTGATACTAATTTTGGCGAAAGCCAGACAAAAATAATAGTAAAAGAAGGAAAAGTCAATGTACGTCAAAATGCAACGGAACAAGGACAAACGGATATGAAATCTATAAAAATAGAAGCTGGTGAAGAAGCTATTTCTACGAAAGGAAACTTGGAGAAAATTTCACGATAACTCATTGTTCAAAAAATAGGTATAAATGCTTGTTTTAAAAGAATATCAATAGCTCATGATGATATTTTGATTGGGAATCTTAATTTTACATTAAATTATTTTTCACATTAAAAATATTACAAAATGGAATCACTTGAAATCCCTGCATCAGAAGCCAAACCTATGATTGATGCAGCGAAAGCTTATATTCAAAAATTAAACACTACAAAAACCTTAAAGGCAATTAGTATTTTACAAGGTGCTTATATTCCGCCTGGTTTATGGAGTGAAGTTGTTACAAAGTTAGGAGAAAACCCCGAAGTATGGGCAATGTTAGCCCTTG
Source organism: Saprospiraceae bacterium (assembly GCA_045106825.1). Taxonomy (GTDB): domain Bacteria; phylum Bacteroidota; class Bacteroidia; order Chitinophagales; family Saprospiraceae; genus CAWVWD01. The sequence goes on from JBGCFH010000360.1 coordinate 12,106, forward strand.
AAAATGGTGAGATGAAGATTATTTTTCAAGGAAAAGCAGCGACAGGAAAAGTAGTTTATAAATATTTTAATTTTACAAGACCTTGTCCAAACATGTGTCCACCTCCTGATGGAAAAGACTAAATATTTGTCTCAAAATGGTCTCAAAAAGTGATTGTTGTCTATAGATAACAATCACTTTTTTATTTGAAAAAGTGTCCATCCCAAAATAAATTTACACGTATTTTTACCTGTTTTAATCCAATTAAGAAGAATTATATCATTATCCCTTTCTTCTTTAGTTGAAGTATTTATATACTTGTGAAAATAATGATTTATTAATTTATAAAACCAAATTTTAACAAAATGCAATTATTAAAAATTTTAAGTATTGTTCTTCTGGTTGTATTATTCGCAGCCTGCGAAAATACAGACACAAATACTACTAATCAAGAAACAGCGATGAGTAGTACGGAAGAAGGAGAAGGATGTCCAGTTGATACACTCCCAAAATCAACTGCTATTGAGTATTTATCAGAAGCAAGAGTTTATATTGAAGGGGTTAATTCAACGATTCCTGAAGGAGAACCAATAATTCCTCGTGGTGCAGAAACAACAGTTTGTGAACTACAAGAGATTGTTAATGATTTAGGGGAAGATGGAAAAGTATGGGCAATGTTAGGTATGAAAGATGGTCAATTAGAGATTGTATTTCAAGGAATAACAGCCGATAATCAGTATAAATACTATGACTTTACAAGACCTTGTCCAAATGCTTGTCCTCCACCTGATGAAAATGGAGAGTAATAGAATTATAAATGATTTCTGAATACTCTTAAATAATTCTTGGATAAAATTATCCAAGAATTATTTAAGGATTGATTTTTTTTTTTTGAATACTAAGTTGTTTCATATATTATCGAATCTTTCTATTGTTGATGCTATTTTGTTGTTTATGTGCAGTGTTATTGTAATATTACAATGGCAAAAAATGCCTAAGCATTTAAAGTTTTTTAGTAGTTTTATCTTATTTTCATTCATCATTCAAGTTTCATCAATAATAATAATAGATTACCTAAAACATGCAAGCAACTTATGGCTTTTACATACTTTTACGCTTGGTGAATATATCTTATTGTCCTTATTTTATTTTTACCTTTTTGAGGAAAATTCAAAGTTTAAAACAATTATCAAAATCATCTTGCCTATAGGAACAATTCTAATTATATTAAATACAATTTTATTACAACCATTTTCTGAATTTAATAGTAATGCAAAAACATTTGTACAGGTACTTTTAATTAGTTATGCAATATATTATTTCTATATTGTGTCCACAAAAGAAATCCTTACAAATAGTTATGTCAAAGCTATTCATATAATAAATTCAGCTGTTTTACTATATTATTCTGGTAGCTTGTTCATTTTTATGTTTAGTAATTTAGCAATTTCTTTATATAAAGGTATATCATTAGGTTTCTGGTTGTTTAATAGTATTTTGTATTTAATTTTTATAATTGTTGTTTCAATAGGTTTATGGAAAGCGGTATTCAGTCAGCGGAATTCGAATTTATGATTACGATTGGTGTATTATTTATGACTGCTTTTGCTTTGGCCTTTATCTTGTTTTTTAACTTTTCGCAACGTAAATTGATTGCTCAAAAACTTAAACAACAAGAAGAGTTATTGTATAATATTATAAAAACTCAAGAAGAGGAAAGATTACGTATTGCCAAAGATTTACATGATGAAATCGGTTCACAACTTAATATTATAAAGCTTAATTTGCATCGACTTGAACGAAAAAAAAATGATGCGGTTATTGTTAAAAATACACTCGGAGAAATACAAGAATTATTAGGAAATACTATTCAAACAACCAGACAGATTTCTCATAATCTACTTCCGTCAGTATTAGACAAATTCGGATTAATTGCTGCTATCAATGAGTTGAGTGATAATTATCAAAATACCAGTGTTGAATTATCCTTTATAGTTGAAGAAAATACCTCAAAAATTTATGATAAATCTATTGAATTAAATATTTTTAGAGTTTTACAAGAATTTATCAATAACGCTGTTCGGCATGGAGAAGCAACTTTGATTATTGTCCAATTATGGTTAAATGAGCATCAACTAAGATTGACATTAACGGATAATGGAAAAGGGTTTGATAGTAATAACAAGAAATTCAAAGCAGGATTAGGTCTTAGTAATATGAATAGCCGAATGAGTATGATTGGTGGACAAATCAATATTAAATCAATAATCAACGAAGGAACAACCGCTAACCTTTTAATAAACCTTAGTAAACATGATGCAGATAAAAATTGGAATCACAGATGATGCCACATTATTTCGTAAAGGATTAAAACTTCTGTTAGAGGATTATGACGATATCAATGTTGTCTTAGAAGCAGTACATGGACAAGACTTATTGGATAAATTACAAACAACTACTACACATCCAGATATATTAATTCTTGATTTACAAATGCCAATTTTAGATGGCGTAGAAACGGCTAAAATATTAAAAGAAAAACATCCAGAAATCAAAATCATTATCTTATCTACACATTATAGTAAAGCATTCATAATCAATATGGTAGAAGTTGGTGCAGCAGCGTATTTGCCAAAAGATGCAGCACCAGAAGAGTTTACTACTACTATTAGAAATGTATCTGAAAATGGCTTTCACTATAACAAAGATGTCTGGGGGATTATTCAAGAAAACATGTCAAAAAAACAGAAGGTAAAACCTTCTTTTATGCCTTCACTAACAAAACGAGAAACAGAGATTTTACAATTAATTTGTGAACAACAAACGGCTTCTGAAATTGCAAATAAACTATTTATCAGTCGAAGAACAGTCGAAGGTCACAGAAATAATCTTTTACAAAAGTTGAACTGTCGAAATATTGCAGGTTTAGTAGCTTATGCAATTCAAAATCAATTAGTTAAGGTTAGTCCTCAACAATTTTGGTAAAAATTGTATTAATTGATATTATCAATTTGAAATACTTATTAGAAACCGTTCATAACAATCATCATGAACGGTTTTTTGTTTTTATAGTCGTTTATTAATTTCATTTTTGATTATAAATATAAGTTTTATGTATATTAGTTATTTAGAATATAAATATCGTTAATTCAAATATATGAAAAGGGTAGTAGTGTTATTATTTATCGGAATAAGTGTTATTAGTTGTAATCAAAATATGGATACTGATAATGCTTCAGAGCAAGTAGATGAAACGGTTGAAATTGAAGATACTTTAGTAATAGATAAAAGTGTTGATTATAGCGAAATTGGTTTTCAACTAATGGAAGAGGAAGTTGTTAATGGTTTGAAATTAAATATGAAAGTCGAAGAAATTGAAAAAATCACTGGTAAACCGCATAATATTACAACATTTGAATATTGGGGAGCTGATGGTTATGAACATCAAAGTCGGTTTTATCAAGATTCTACTATTGATGTAAATTATATCAAGTTAGAAGATGGAAGTATTGTTTCGGATAGAATTTATATTGATAATAATCCTGAATACAAAACACTTCAAGCTATTGGACTTGGAAGCACAAAACATGAAGTGCTTGAAGCTTATGATGGTCAAATTTCAAGTGTAAGTGAAGAAAATATAATTGTAGGTTCGATTTATGGCGGTTTGTTTTTTTATCTTAAAGATGAAAAAGTAACATCACTTTATTTAGGAGCTGGTGCAGAATAATCGTTTTTTTCTGGTTGAAAAATTACTAATAAATCAAATTTAATTTCCGTAAACAACCATTTGCAGAAATTGAAAATATAGTAATATCAGTATGTTTGCATATTGATATGATAAAATATAATCAAAGTAAATATCATGACTTCATGAAACAATTTATCCTTAAATAACGGTTAATGAGCTAAAACAATATATAAAAATTGCAGAAATTGATTTGAAGACTCAATTTCTGCAATTTTGTTTTTTAATGATTTTGACATAAATTATCAAAAGCTACAAAAATACGTCAACTGTTCCTCGCCTACTTCATATCCCAGCGTCACACTTTTTTCAAAATCAGCACAAGCATTTGTTCGATTATTATCCAAAACATGAGCAATTCCACGGTTAAAATATGCTTCCGCAAAACGGTCATCTAAGTCAATCGCTTTATCATAGTCTTGAACGGCTTCAATATAATTATTTAGCAAAATATGAATATTACCACGCAATTTATATAAAGCCGCATTTGTTGGTTCTAATGCAATTGCTTTGTTCATATCTTCCAAAGCACTCAACGCATCACCAGACATCTTTTGGGCAATTGCTCGATTTAAAAATAAGCGATAACTATTATTTTCGGACTGTTTCTCAATCAAGTCATATTCCTTTAATGCCTTTTCGCTTTCGCCCATTTTTTTATACAAAGTTGCTCTGTAAAAGTAGGCTTTATTCATGTACGGATTCAATTCAATTACTTTATCCACATATTTTAAAGCCGCTTTCAGATTGCCTTCTTGCATACTAATCAAGCTTAAATTCAAATAACCCAAATCGTAACTCGGATCGGCTTCAATTGCTTGTTCAAAATAAGTTTCAGCTCGTAAATAATCTCCTTGTTCTGCAAAGATTAGACCTTTTAAATCATATAAAGTTGCACTTTCTTCCTCTTTAAATTCGTTCAAATCTGCTAAAGCCAACGCTAATTCGCCTTTTTTAATATTATCAATTGATTTTTGTAAAATATAATCAAGTGTAGGATTTTTTTCTAAAATAGAATCCAGTTCAAATGTTTCACCATACGATTTTTCATAGTACGTCATTCGATAAGATAAAGTCGGTAGTTCTGTAAACTTCATCGGATCAAATGCCAAAACACGTAACTTTCGTAAATCATTTTGGTATCCAAACAAATCTCCAATGTAAGGATTTAAGCGAGTTGCCATCGCATAATCTTGTTGTGCTTCCGCAAATCGTCCTTGTTTGTATAATGCCATCGAACGACGAATATATGTTTCTGCAAACTCTGGTGCTTGAGCAATTGCTTTGTCAAAAGTGATAATTGCTTGTTCATATTCGCCTTGTAACATTAAGTTTTCAGCTTGTGTCAAATGCAACAACACTTCTCGACCGTACGATTCAGGATTAGCATTCACAACACCTCGAGCCGTTCCAACCTTTTGAGCAAATAAGAATGCCGAAAACATAAGTAGTAAAAACGCTAAACTTAACTTTTGTAAATGCCTTTTCATACAAATTTATTTTTTAATGAACAAATAATAGTATAACTATCAAACAAGTAAGTTCTACTAATGTTTAAACATTAACAATATTAAAGTATAACGAAAATATGTTTGGTATGTATCTTATTGCTTATATTGGGATAAAAGTGACTTTCAACTATTCTTTACATTTTTCAATTCTAAAATAACATGGTTTCAATCTTAATTATTACACTAATAATCATTATCATATTTATCAGTGCAACTTCTTCGGGTTCGACTTCTTTAGACAATAACTACTACGATGAAGGACAAGATGATTTTTATTCATCCAGTTATGATGACGATGATATACATGACTTTGATAGTCATCACAGCGATTACAAAGATACCGATGGAGATGGAATTATAGATAAATATGATGATGACGATGACAATGATGGTATTCCTGATTCAATGGATTGGGATGATGATAATGATGGTATTGCTGATGCTGATGATTGGGATTGATGTAAAAAATAAAAAAGATTCTTTGACAATTTTTGCCAAAATCATTAGTGATATTAATTTTATAGTCACCACCGAGGTTTCGTAACATCAACACAAATAACGATTTTGAAAAAGTGGAAACCTTATCGTTTACCACTCAAATTGTCAAAGAGCCAAAAAAAATTAACCATATTTATCGAATAATTAATTGCTTTACCCAGTTGTCTTTTGTTGATTGAATGCGAACCGTATAAACACCAGTTATCAAATCTGAAATATCAAGATTTACAACTTGTTGAATTGTTGTAGATTTTAATAATTGTCCATTCCAATTATAAATTTCAACTGTTCCATTTTTTATTGATTTTTCTAATTCAATCGTAACGTTTGTTGTAGCAGGATTTGGATACATTCCCAATGTATTTGAAGATAACTGCGTTTTTGTTGAAGTTGTATTTGAATTGACATCAAACTTAAAAGCTACAGGTCGATGGTCAGAAATATTAGAATCATAATAAGAAAATCCACCTTGCAAAAAATCCTCAATACGAATCGTTTCAATGACAGCACTCGAACTTGCAAACTCATCAAATAATTCATTTGTAATCATAATATGATCCAAATGTGATGGCCAACTCGGATACGACCAAACAAATGGCGAATCTTCTGCCAAATCCATATCCACAAATTTATAATTAAAAATATCGCCTAAGACAGTTTGAAAAACATTGTGCGATTCATCATCCGTAAGTTCGTCATTCAAATCACCAACAACAAAGACATTTTCAGTTGGAAAATTAGTATCAATATAGGTTTTCAATAAGTTCATTGCTTCATATCGGCGATTTTCCTCATCGTTTGTCACACCATAACTTAACGTTCCATCACCACAACATTTTAAGTGATTATTAATAATGATAAACTCCTCGCCTTGTACTCGAAATTCCAATACTTTTGGAGATCTGGGGAAATTATTTCGATAGGAAGAAGCTGTATAGATTTCATAATAATCTATAATTTCTACTGAACTTGACTTATACAAATATGCTAAACCTCTGTGTCTATTTGCCTGAAAGACAGTCTCATAGTCAGGCATTAAAGCCACCATTTGTTTCCAAACATTTGTATCACCGATTTCTTGACACGCAATAATATCAGCATCTAACGTTTCTACAATTTGTCGAACAGAATCAACCGTTGTCATACCATTCTTGGGAAACCATTCAATATTCCAAGTAATAATTTCTAACGTGCTATCTGTTCCGAAAGATAAATCAGAAAGATTTTGAGCATTCACAACCAACCCTAAAACACTAAATAAAAAAAATATGTATAGTTTTTTCATGGTGTAAAATTAGTTCGTAAAGCCAAATAAACATAATTGAGTTTCAACAAAAAAACGTTAAGGCCTGAATTGATGATTTGTTGAAAATGCACCAACCTTAAAGTATTCGATAAACATTTAATTAAAATTTACGATTTAAATTCTCCAAAATACTGTTCATAAATCCATTGTATTTCTTCTGATAAACCCCAAAAATCATTAGAAACCTCTACAATCTTATAGCAACGATTTTGAAAATTCGTTTCCATTTTTTCTTTAACAATGAGTTTACAACTTGTTTCAAAGCTTGTAGCAACAGACTTAAAAAAGGTTTCACTGTAATAATTACGTTGAACAACATATTTCACCATCATTTCAGTGCGAAAAACCCACAATTCAATCACATCACTTGGATAAATAGAAATCTTTTTAAATTCATTAATGAGTTTGCGAGTAACACCACTTTTGGCTCTGCCATAATTACCACTTGGCTTAAAATATTCCTTTTTGATTTTTGCTTTATATTGATTGACAATTTTATCGGTGTTTGGACTAAGTTCCATTTCGTAATATTTCTTGATTTCAGGAAACTTAGTATAGAGTTTCATTAACTCTTCGTAGCGTTCTTTTTCGTCCAACGATTTGATATATTTCGTAAATTCCCTTTTCATTTCCATCATTTTTTCAACTCAAAAGCATAAAGATAAAAACAAAAAACCCGTATCAACACAAAGCCGATACGGATTTAATTCTAATACTTAAACTTATTTTATAAATAGTTATTTTGCTATCTTTTAATTTATATCAATCGTCTCATTATAAGCGTGATTTCCATCTTTAATAATAATGTAATAAGTGCCTTTTGGTAATTGTGAGAAATCGTAACTTCTGTGAATCATACCATTATTTTCTACACTTTCGTCAAATAAAATATTGAATTTTTCATCTTCAATCGTGAATTTACAATTTGAATTGTCGCTTTTCATCCAGTTTACCGCCAATGATTCTACTTCTTCATTAAACTTAAAATATGGTTTGAAAGCCGTTTTTTGTAAATTTGAATTGACCTCTACCGCTGTCTCCGTTACTTCAAAAGGTTGTGTAATAATCTTTGATACATCTGTTATGACTAATGAATAGTTCCCTTTTTCAAAGTCTTTTAAGCTATATTTTTGTTGGAATGAAGCCAATGCTTTCATACTTCTTGAGAATACAATTTCGCCTTCGTTATTCTGGATTTGAATACCAAGTTTTCCTTCACCAGAGGTTTCTGCGGATAACATAAAGGCTTTTTCATCAGGTGTAGTTAATATTTCAAATGAGCTTACACTTGTTGCTACTGCTGTGTTACTTAAAAATAATACTAATACGCATACTTTGGCAATCACGAATTTTAAAGTTTTCATGTTCTATTGTTTTTTTAGTTGATTAATGTTGCTGAATAATTCAGCGATTTCGTTTTTTCTTAGTTGCAGAGAATATTTTTTAAGTCGCATTCATCCTCTAAAAATGCATTGTTGTATTTTAATGTCGATTACAAAATCAGAAGGTTACTAATCATTTTGTTTTTTGAATTTTGTTAACTTTTTCTTTAGAAATTTCAGTTTTCGGTTACAGCTGATAACGAAAGACCTATTTGATAATTAATTGATATGTTTCCTTCTTTCTTAATACACTTCAAATATATTGACTTTCACATGACAAAGTATGGCTAAATCTACAATAGTGAGAAAAATGATTATGAATTACAAATTAAAGCCATATTTGTCGATAAACGACAAGAAAAATAGGTTTTTATTAATGCTCACTTTTTAGGTATTTATCAATGATACTTGATTTGAGTTTACAATATTTCATACAAAAGCCATTTTAATTATAAATTTATTAAGACTTTATTAAGAAATAAATTTAACAAGTTATTAAGATATAAAAATTCAATTGATTATTTTGAAGATGACTGATTATAAAATTCAAATGTTTTTTTTTTTTTTGTGGAAATGCTCAAAATTCAAAATAATAGAAATTTTTCGACAATTGCATTTGATTGAAAACCACAAATTTTTTCAGAAAATCATTCAAAATTGTATTGTCATTGATGAATTGAGGAAAGAACTGAAACAGTTAGATTATTTAAAATCCCAATACTGAAAGAAGTTTATTTTTTACCATTTAAATCAACCGATTTTGTATCTTTATCCCAAACCAATACTAAAAAAATGCAAATCAAAAACTACATAAACGGTGAACTTATCGCACCAATAAATAACGAATACATAGACGTTTTCAATCCTGCGTCAGGCGAAGTTTACGCACAAGCACCAGATTCCACCGAAGCAGATATCAACGCAGCTGTTGAATCTGCAAAAGCTGTATTTCCAACTTGGTCAAAAACCAGTATTGACGAAAGACACCGAATTTTAGCGAAGATTGCGGACTTAATTGAAGAACAATTGGACGTTTTGGCGAAAGCCGAAAGTAAGGACAACGGAAAGCCGCTTTGGTTAGCGAAAGCCATTGATATTCCTCGTGCTTCGAGCAACTTCCGATTCTTTGCCAATGCAATTACACAGTTTGCATCCGAATCACACGAAATGACTGGCAAAGCGATTAACTACACGTTGCGTCATCCGTTAGGCGTTGTCGGTTGTATTTCGCCTTGGAATTTGCCGTTGTATTTATTCACTTGGAAAATTGCTCCAGCGATTGCAGCAGGAAATTGTGTCGTCGCCAAACCGTCAGAAGTTACGCCAATGACGGCTTATTTGCTTTCGCAAATTTGCATCGAAGCTGGTTTGCCGAAAGGCGTTTTGAATATCGTTCACGGATTAGGACATAAAACTGGTGCTGCGATGAATGTTCATCCAAATATCAAAGCGATTTCGTTTACAGGAAGTACAAGAGTTGGTGCAGAAATCGCCAGAGTTGCTGCTCCGATGTTCAAGAAATTATCGCTCGAAATGGGCGGAAAAAATCCAAACATCATTTTTGCAGATTGTAATTATGACAAAATGCTCAAAACAACGATTCGCTCTTCTTTTGCGAATCAAGGACAAATTTGTCTTTGTGGTTCACGGATATTTGTGGAAAGACCGATTTACGAAAAATTCAAAAATGATTTTGTAAATTGGGCAAAAACGATGAAAGTTGGTCATCCGTTGGCAGAAGATACGAAAGTTGGAGCTGTTGTTTCCAAACCGCATTATGAAAAAATATTATCGTATATTGAACTCGCTAAAGCAGAAGGTGGAACCGTTCTTTGTGGCGGAAACGCTGTATTTCCAAAAGATTACGAAAATGGTTTATACATCGAACCAACGATAATCGAAGGCTTATCACCAACTTGCCGAACAAATCAAGAAGAGATTTTTGGGCCAGTTGTGACGATTACACCTTTTGATACCGAAGCAGAAGTTTTGGCTTACGCTAATACGATAGATTACGGTTTGTCTTGCACACTTTGGACAGAAAACCTAAGTCGAACACACCGAATGGCAGCCGCAATCGAAGCTGGAATTGTCTGGGTAAATTGTTGGCTTTTGCGTGATTTGAGAACGCCTTTTGGTGGTGTAAAAAGTTCAGGTGTTGGTCGTGAAGGCGGATTTGAAGCGTTGAGATTTTTTACTGAACCTAAGAATGTTTGTATAGAATATTAAGTTTCTGACACGAATTAGCACGAATTAGCACGAATTACACTAATTTTTTTTCCAAAGAATCATTCGTGAAATTAGTGCTAATTCGTGTCCAAAATTAAAATTAAAAATATGATAACTTCTACTATTAATTTCAAACAATGGATTGAGGATAATCGAGATTTATTAAAACCGCCAGTTGGCAACAAAGCGATTTATAACGAAGATTTTATCGTGATGGTTGTTGGTGGACCAAACTCTCGAAAAGATTATCACTTAAATCAAACCGCAGAATTTTTCTATCAAGTTGAAGGTGATATTGTCCTAAAAGTCATCGACAATGGCGAAGCCAAAGATATTCACATTAGAGAAGGCGAAGTTTTCTTTTTGCCACCAAATATTCCACATTCTCCACAACGAGGACCAAATACAGTCGGTTTAGTTATCGAACAAAAACGTGCGGAAGGAATGGACGATGGTTTGGCTTGGTTTTGCGAAAATTGCCATAATGAATTGTATCGTGAACCATTCAAATTAGTAAACATCGAAACGGATATGCCAGTTTTATTTGATAAGTATTATTCTAATGAAGCATTGAGAACTTGCGATAAGTGTAATTCGGTTATGCAACCGCCAAAATAACTGTTAATTTTTAATTGTGAACTGTTAATTATACAGACAGAAAAATTTATATTTAGTGTATTAACTCACAATTAAAAATTAAAATAATGAAATACGACGCATTAAAAGAAAAAAGCTTTGATTTTGCAGTTAGAATAGTTCGATTAAGCCAATTCTTAGTTTCTACAAAACAAGAATATGTGATGAGTAAGCAAATACTTCGTGCAGGTACAAATCCTGGTGCAATGGTACGAGAATCTAAAAATGCTGAAAGTGATAAAGATTATGTTCATAAGTTAAGTATTGGACAAAAAGAAATTGGAGAAACGATGTATTGGTTAGAATTACTCGAAGCAACCGATTATTTAATGCCAAAAGAATTTGAATCGATTTATAATGATGCAGAAGAAGTCCTAAAACTATTAACAAGTTCTATTAAAACGAAAAAACGTAATATGGGACTTTTGTAAATTTGAATTATGAACTGTTAATTATGAATTAATTCTGTAGAAAATTAACAGTTCACAATTCACAATTCACAATTATCATGAGAATAAACGGTCATTCACACTTACTGCCTTATCCAGAGCAAATTCCAGCTTATTTAAAAGAAAAGGAAATATTTTGGATAGATGAGGATAGACAACACATGTTACAAAAGGGTTGGAAACGACCAGTTACCGATTCGAGTTTTTTCTTAGACGAAAAGCTGGAATGGATGGAACGTAATAAAATTGATCATGCAGTTGTCTTGAATTTATCTCAACTATATGGCAATGGTTTACGCATTCGTGATATGAAACATGCGTTGCGTTTTCAGAATGATTTTAATGCTCAAATTCAACATGATTATCCGACTAAATTCACTTGTGGATTTGTCGTTCATGCTGGATTTATACAAGGTGCTTGTTGGGAAATTGAGCGATGTGTACATGAGTTGGGCTTGCGAGTGCTTTGTTTACCAACGCATTATATGGATTCTGTCGGAACTTGGCGAGGAATCTTTGATGAAGAAACAGCACCGATTTTTGAATTAGCAAATGAGTTGAATTTAGCGATTGAAATTCATCCTTACGATGGCGAAAAATTCATTCATATAGAAAATACTGCTTGGCGTTTTCATCTGGTTTGGATGTTGGCACAATGTGCAGATGCATATCACTTTTTTACACTCAATGGGATTTACGAGAAGTATCCAAATATCCGAACTTGCTTCGCTCATGGCGGACAATTGAATCACTTAAATATCGGACGAAGAACACAAGGTTTTGATGGACGACCAGACTTGTTTGAAGGTAAAACTCGACCTCGAAAAGCACTCGGACATCCAAATATTTTCTTCGATACATTGGTACATGATACGCTTTCGTTTGAGTTGATGGTTCGCCGACAAAAGGGAACGGATCAAATTTTAATGGGTTTAGATGATCCTTATCCGTTAGGTGAAATGGAATCAGAGCGACAATCTTCTTATCCTGGGAAATTATTGGATTTGGCAGTTGAAGAAGGTATTATTGATAAAAAACAACATGAAGAAATTTGGAGTAAAAATGTTGTTCGTTGGTTGTGTGGCGATGATGATGCTAAGTTTTGGGAAAGGGTAAAAGGATAAACTGTATATATAATTTATTAATAATCAGACCTGACAGATTTTTAAAATCTATCAGGTCTTTATTTTTCAAAGATATAAAAAATTTCACTGACATACTTTTTTAAACACACTCTCTTCTTCTGTTTTTTGAGACAACCGCATAGTTATTTTGCTATTGCTTCAAAAATTGTCCAGTTTTTACCAAACGATTCTTATCATAAACGCCATAAAAATACATTCCATTTTGCCAATTAGAACAATTGATTTGTCCTTGATTATCAATGACTTGTTGCATTTTTAATTCTTGACCAAGCGAATTAAAAATCCGTATTGAACCATCATTTAAAGGTTTTTCAAATCGAAAAGTAATTAAATCCGAAGTTGGATTTGGAAAAACGGTGAGTTGATTGATGTCGTCAAAGGTTTGGTTTTCTGTATTGTCTAAAAGTTGACAACCTGGCACGATGCATCCGAAGCTATCGGTTCGGATTATCCAACCTAATGTTCCGTGTGTGAAATTATGATGATAGCTTACTTTTCCAATACTTACAAGGTCGCCATTTGTTGCTTCTGTTATTGAGAAAAGATATCGACTTGTATAAGAAAGGCTATCAAGTGCAGTGAATTTTCGTTCCCAAATTTTTGTACCATCAGGTGCTAATTTTAATAGAAAACCATGACGTTTTGTACTATCAATTTGTCCATGAACCAAATGATTTGGGATTGTATCACCTCTTATTCCTGAAGCAATACAACTTCCATCATTTAAGACTATAAATCTACCGCTCAAATAATCATAATCTTTGTCTAAACTATAATCCCATAACAATTGACCTGTAGTATCATATTTACAGATATAACCTCGAAGTTCTACATCTGCTGCACCTAATCCTGAAGTAAACCTTTCTGTTCCAGTAATTAAGATTTCACCATTATCTAAAGCCATTGTATGTCCAAATGTCAATAACCGATTGTTATCGGTGTAAGTAGTCGATAAAACAACACCAGAAGAATCTAAGATTTTAAAACATCCTTGTGATTCAAAAGTGCTAAAGCCATAATTTTTATACTGACGATTACCGATAAGTAAATAGTTACCATTTTTTAATTCTATCATTTGAGTAGTACGATTACTTTCAGGAGAATAAGTCATACTATCTTTTCGCCAAACAGTGTTTCCTAAACTATCTAATTTCATATAAATCTCACCTATTCCATAGTTTGGAGAAGGAGAATGAATAGATCCTGCGATTAAAAAATGATTATCTTTTGTCCTTGAAAGTTGTCTAAAACCACCGCCAAACGGTGATATATTTGTCGGTTTTTTTATCTCAATAATAGTATTATTCAATGGATAAATCTTTAATATAGAAAAAGAATCCACATTATCACTTGCTATAACCGCAAAACCGTTATTATCAATTGGAACAAAATTACTGTAATGTGCTGATGGTTTGAAGTTTATTCGATGTAGAATATTTCCATTTTGATTAAATGTTAAAACAAAAGAAGTTGTTTCATAAATACTACTATTATTATCATCTTGATATTCACCTAATACATAAATGAATTTTCCATCTTCCGATACATCAAAAAATTCTGTTGCTGGGCCGTAAGTTTGCGTATCTAATTGAAACAACTTATTATAAGTAATCTGAGCAGAAGAGAAATGAATTAGATAAAAGAATAAAATGAAGGTCAATACTAACTTTTTCATGGTCTTAAGTTTGAATGAATAATAATTAAATAAGGAGTTAAATATACAAAACAAAACGAACTAATTTATTGTAAATCATTAAAAATCAATGGATTATTTTTTATGAAAATTAATTTTTCATGAACACCAACGTACTCATTGCTCGAATATCCGATACATTCGTTGTCTTAAATGGTTCAATTAATTGTATTGGAAAATTAAGTAATAACTCTTGTAACAACTCACGAGTTAACAGAAAACGAGTCGTTTCATCTGGTAATCTGAAAACGCCATTTCCAAGCGGAATAACTGACTTTTCGATACTTACATCGGAAGTCATTCTAATAAATAACGAACCACCAGAACGTAATACTCGTATCAATTCTGAAAACATTTTTAGAAATTGTTCTATGCTTTCCGCAAAATGTAGAACCGCAGAATTAATGACATGATCCATTGAGTTATCGTCAAATGGTAAATTCGTTAAATCGGCTACAACGTAGTTATCCTTATATTTTGGATATAATTCTTTGACTTGCTTGATGCTTTCTCGATTTCTATCGACTGCAAATAATTCATAATCATTGTGGTAAAACCAAAACATATTTCGACCACTTCCGCAACCTGTATCTAAAATCGCTTGGTTGGACAAGTATCGACCTTTTAGTATTTGATCAAATAAATAAATATCAATACGATTAAATATTTCACTTGGTTGTTGTGATGTCGTTTTCATATGTTTTGCTGTAATTTTATGTTTTTTAATAAGGCAAATTTACAAACTATCTTTAGGAATAATGATTTTTTGGAATAACTGAAAAGGAACTTCTACTCTATTCTCAAAGTTTGATACCTAAACAAAACAACACAAACGATGAGAATTGCAGTTTTTGCCGATATTCATGGAAAGATTTTATTGCCTTTTAAGTTAGTGGATTTGTATCAACGACAGTTTGATAAATCTATTGATTTGATATTACAATGTGGTGATATTGGTGCGTTTCCTAACTTGAATAATTTGGATAAAGCAACGATTCGTCATGCTAAAAATAATAGGGATGAATTGGGTTTCCATGACGATTTTATAGTTGAAAATACAGAAATTAAACCGTTTTTAGATAAGTTGAATATTGATATGATTTGTGTTCGAGGTAATCATGAAGACCACGAATATTTAAATGATTTGGAAAGTCAATATTCTGACGAAAGCCGTTTTCCAATTGATATTTATAACCGTGTTTTTGTTTGTAAAACTGGTTGGAAACAAGCGTTTTCAACTGATACACAAACCTTAACTTTTGTAGGAATTGGTAGAATTGGTGATAGAAAAGGTAGAAATCATCAGCAATTTATTCAACCTTACGAACAAGCAAAACTTCAAAAATTATTAACAACAAAAGATGATTTTGATTTACTGATTACACATGATAAGGATAGTTCCAGTGAACGAGGTTATGGAAGTCATGAAATTCGACAAGTCTTAGATAACATTATTTTTCAATACCATTTTATGGACATACTGGCGAACCATTTAACACAGAATCTGACCAAAATGGATTTACAACCAATTGTAAAATAAAAGAATTAGAATTTAACAAATCTGGTATTTTGCCGAAAGGCTGTATGATTATTTTAGAAAAAATAGATACCGAAAAATTTGAAATAGAAGTTGTAGCACAACGGTTTACGAATCAATTACAAAAATGGAACTGGAAAATATAAGAATTTTGTCAAATTTTAGTTAAATCAAAAAACAAAATCCATAATCACATTAAACCAATCTCACCCTAAAAAGTCCAACTCAAGTTAAATACTAAAGTAATGCAACATACTTGCATATTTCTGCACTAAGATTAGTATCAAAGTTTTTAATTATAGGACGAAAAACCACCAATGAAAAACCATCTACTCCTTTTAAGTTTTCTATGTTTACACCTTATTACTTATGGACAAACACCGTTTGTTTGTACAGGTGATTTTTATATTACGCTAAGTTCTGGCGGTTCGACTTCTTTGAATCGAATCAGTATTGATCCTTCTGGAAATGCTACTTTTACGAATATAACCAGCGGTATTTCAACGTCAATCAATGGAATTGGTTATCGGTCAACAGATAATTTGATTTATGGTGTTGAACCAAATTCCAGTGATTTATATCAAATTGATGCAAATGGAACAGCAGTTTTGTTGACTAATTTGGGATTGAATGCCAATAATAGTTATATCGCTGGTGATGTTACACCAGATGGTAATTTCTTAGTTTTGTTGGGAAGAAATGGAGCAAGTAATGAGATAGTAAAAGTTGATTTAAACTCTGCAAGTTATGCTTCAACCTCTATTCCGTTAATCAATTCTGCAACAGGCACAACAAATACCAATGGAACTTGTGCCGATATTGCTTTTAATCCGATAACTGGCGTTTTGTATGGATATAATACCACAAATGACCAATTGGTAACGATTGATATAAATACTGGCGTGATGAATACAGGACTTTATCCGACTGCTTCTACCAATCATTTGGGGGCATTATTTTTTGATCCTTCTGGCAATCTTTTGGGTTATGGTGCTCAAACTGGAAGTCCACAGACTGGACAACAAGATTTGGTAAGTGTCGATATTAACACTGGTGCAACAACCTATATTACTTCTGGTCCTTCTTCTTCAGGAAATGATGGTTGTTCTTGTCCTTATACGTTAGATGTTTTTAAAGAAATTCCAATTGATACCGTTCGACCGTGCGAAACATTTGAAGTTAAATATGCCGTTGTAAATACTTCTGGCGTTGCTCAATCTGCGGTGAATATTAGAGATACTTTTCCGGCTGGTTTTGCGGTAACACAAATTTTAAATAATCCTTTTTCAGGTATTACAACTGGTTTAAATTCCAATATATTAGAACTTAACGGTGTGATTATTCCATTGGGAACAGATACGTTAGTCGTGCAAGTGAGAGCAGGTTCAACGGCACAAGGAACATATAGTAGCAATGGTTATTTACGAAATTTGCCCGTTTCCTTAGGTGGAATAATTGCTTCTGACGATCCCTCAACATTGATACTTGATGATGCAACGCCAATCACCGTTATTCCAACCGATTTAGGTGAAGGTATTTTGGCTTGTAATAATACTTCCGTAACAATCGGTATCAATCCTACTCCACCGATTAATGGTGTTTCATATAGTTGGAATACTGGCGAAACATCAACAATGATAACGGTTAATCAAACTGGTGATTATATTCTAACCAATCAAAATGGAACTTGTTTGGCGAGAGATACAATTGCCGTAACGTTTATGGATACAGAAGCAGATTTAGGAAATGATACCTCATTTTGTGTTGGTGGAAGTTTGGTTTTAGATGGCAGTTTTCCGAATATTACTAATTATTTATGGAATGATGGTTCTACAAATTCGACTTTAAATGTTAATCAAGTTGGAACATATTGGGTGGAAATAACCGATTCATTGAATTGTATCGACCGAGATACAATTGTAGTTACTAATTATCCATTGACGCAAGTCGATTTAGGAAATGATTTGATGTATGTTTGTGATAGTACGACATTTACGATTTATCCAAATTATACAACAGGTAGTTTTTTATGGTCAAACAATACGACAAATTCGACTTTTATCGCAACGAATATTGGAACATATTCCGTTGAATATACAGATGTAAATACGTGCGTTAGTAATGATACGATTACGTTATTTGCTCCGCCGATTCCGACAGTTAATATTGGAATAGATACGGTTTTGTGTAATGGTGATTCTTTGGAATTGAGTACCTATCAAGGCGATTATCGCAGTGCTATTTGGCAAGATGGTTCAACGGATTCTGTTTTTATGATAACGGATAATTTCGATGCCATTTATTTTGTAGAAATGACAGATACGAACGGTTGTTTGGCATTTGATACGATTTCAATTACTTCGATTCATGTATTTACACAACTTCGGGAAGATACTTCAATTTGTCATAGCGATACGTTGACAATTGACGCAACTCAACCAAATGTCACCTATCTTTGGAGTACAGGAGAAACAACAAATACAATTGATGTCAATGTTGATACAGCTTATTGGGTCGAATTAACAGATGGTTTGGGTTGTCATGGTTATGATACCTTCAATTTGTTTCATCATCCTGTGGCAGATTTAGGGAATGATATTGAATATGTTTGTGATAGTATTTTTTATCCGCTTGATCCTGATGTAACACATGGTACTTTCCTTTGGCAAAATGGCTCAACAGATTCGATTTTTATTCCGACTTCACAAGGAACATATTGGGTTGAAATTACAGATACCAACAATTGTTATAGTACAGATACGGTTTATTTAATTCCAGTTACAAGTCCACAAACCGATATTGGAGTTGATACGAATATTTGTTTTGGGCAACCGATGATTCTGGATGCAACGACCGATTTTATACGACATTATTATTGGAATGGCGTTTTGGGAACGAATACTTTTAATGTCATTACAACTGATGAATATATTGTAGAAGTCGTCGATAGCAATGGTTGTAATGCGTTTGATACCGCAATAGTTTGGGTTAATCAAGTCGTTCCCGACATTGGCGTTGATACGTTGATTTGTGATTTGACACAAATTACACTTGATGCTGCTCAACCAAATATGATTGCTTATCTCTGGCAAGATGGCACAACAAACACGACTTTTGTAGCCGATACAGGTTTGTATCATGTGACGTTGACCGATACTTTAGGTTGTCAAGGAACGGATTCAATTTTTATTGATTATCGAATGATAACTGATTTGGGTTCAGACTTTACTTTTATTTGTGATAGTATTGATTTTAGCCTTTCGGCGAATATTTCAGGAACTTATCTTTGGAATACTGGCGAAACAGATTCCATAATTATTCACAATCAAGAAGGAACGTATTATGTTGATATTCTGGACGATGCAGGTTGTTTTAGTTCAGATACAATTGTGGTAACACAAGTCACACATCCAACGGTGGATTTGGGCATTGATACTAATTACTGTTTTGGATTGACGTATTTATTAGATGCAACCGAGCCGTTTGTACGAAGTTACGTTTGGCAAGATAGCAGTTTAAATAATACGTTTTTGACAAATTCAACTGGTTTATATCATGTTGAATTAACGGATAGTTTTGGCTGTAAAGCCTATGATTCAGTGATGGTTTGGGTTAATGAAGTCGTTGTTAATTTAGGGAATGATACAACGCTTTGCCATGATTCACTGATTGTTTACGATGCAACACAACCGGATATGACTTACGTTTGGCAAGATGGTTCTACAAATCCAACTTTTACCGCTTTTGATGCAGGAACGTATTTTGTGACCTTGACAGATACTATAAATTGTACTGGTTCAGATACGGTTGTGGTGAGCGAATATCCAGTAATTGATTTAGGTTTGGATTTGGTTTATAAATGTGATAGTACAACGTTTACCGTTTATCCAAATTTACAAACAGGGAATTTTCTTTGGCAAAATGGTACAACAAATTCAACTTACACCGCAACACAATCCGAACAAATCTCGGTTATTCATACAAATGCTGCAAACTGTGTGAGTTATGATACAATGCTACTTTTTGCTCCACCGATTCCGCCGATTGACTTAGGAAATGATACGATTCTTTGTGGAAATGTTGTTTTACCAATTTCTATTTTTGATGGTGTTGTACGCAGTTATTTGTGGCAAGATGGTTCTATGAATGATAATTTTACCATTTCAACGGCTGGTGTTTATTTTGCAGAAATCACAGATACTAATGGTTGTACCAATTCAGATACGATTTTTGTAGATTATTTTTTAAGTCAACAATTAGAATTAGGAAACGATACGACAATTTGTGAAAACATACAATGGCAAATTTCGCTTGATGTAGAAAACGCTGTGAGTTACCAATGGCAAGATGGAACAACTGGAGCCGATTATTTGATTTCCAATGCAGGAACATACGTTGTGAATGTCATGGACATTAACGATTGTACAATCAGCGATACTGTCAATGTCGATTTACAATTTGTACCAATCGAAATCATCGGCTTGCCGAATGACACAACAATTTGTAAAAACAACGTGATTACATTAAGTGCCTTTTCGCCTCATGCAACCGATTATTTATGGCAAGGTGAATCTGCTTTTTATGAACAAAATGATATTACTGATACGATTTTCACGGTAACTTATCCTGGTACTTACGAACTCAATGTTAGCAATCGTTGTGCAGGTTTGACGCAGTTTGTAGAAATTTTTGAAGAAGATTGTGGCTGTTATCCTTTCGTTCCGAATGTATTTACACCAAACAATGACGGACGAAATGACGTATTTGAAATTTATTCTAATTGTGTCATTCAAGATTTTGAATTGTCGATTTACGATCGTTGGGGAAATCGAGTATTTATGACAACCGATTTGAATCAAGGTTGGGATGGAACGATTCGAGGTGAAGAAGCCGCTCAAGGCGTTTATGTTTGGCAAATGATTTTTACGACAATGGATGAAAGTGGCGTTATGGTGAATCAAATTGATGCTGGAGATGTAACGTTGATTCGATAGCATATTTTTTATACAACACAAAATAATAAAAAGGTTGTCTCAAAAGTCAAAATTTATGAGACAACCTCATTTGTGTTCTAAAGTGGAATAAAACAAAAACTACTGTTTAAATCCACCTGCAACCCAATCTTCAACAGTTGTTCTATCTGCTTGTGGCAATAAGCCAGTAACAGGCATTGGATTCACCTCATCATTCATTCGCATCACTAAAGTATCTGTTTCTGCTATCGCACGAACATTTGCATACGTTGTCAAATCTAAACTGGCACTTGGTGTATTTCCACTATGACAACCGATACAATTTCCATCCATAATTGGTTTTACATCTGCTGTATAAGTGACCTCTGTCACAGGTTCATC
Source organism: Saprospiraceae bacterium (assembly GCA_045106825.1). Taxonomy (GTDB): domain Bacteria; phylum Bacteroidota; class Bacteroidia; order Chitinophagales; family Saprospiraceae; genus CAWVWD01. The sequence goes on from JBGCFH010000360.1 coordinate 33,573, forward strand.
AACCGTACAACTTTCCATTGTGATAATTCCAACTGCTAAAAAAAAGAGCAAAGAATAAGCTAATTGTTTCATTTTTTTGATTAATACTTCTCCGCAAATTTCGCAGATTTACACTTATAAAACCCGTTTTTAGTAAAAAAGTAATCTGTGAAATTTACGAAAAATAAATTTTTTAAAATCTATAACGAACGCCCAAACCATAACCATGATAAGGTATTCCAATCTGTTGAGCAGGTGAAAGATACAACGTCATTTGATAATTCAAAAATATATCAATCGGATTTTCATTATTTATGATTCGATAACCCAAATCTACACGAGGCGACATTAAATAATCCAACGTTGGTTCACGTTTTTGATCGTTGACAATCCATTTTCCATTTGAATTTACATATTGAATATCTGCACCTTGTGTACGTGCGATTCCGCCCATGATTCGAGAAGAAATAATGAAATTTCCGAAACGTCGTTCTGATCCAATTCCTAATTTCAACGCTAACCATTTATCATGATATAAATTATGAAAATAACCCAATTCAGCTAATCCAAATAGTTTGCGATTTGCTTTTCGAGTATTAATAAAACGATATAATTCTAACGTTGTATGCGGACGAATTTTTACATTATGATAAACGCCTAATTGACCAAAATCAATATCAAATAACAAATCTTGATGTTGTACATTTAATTGTGCCGCCCATTTTTTATGGTTAGGATTATTGTTTTGTGCAAACGTATTGACACTACAAAACAAGAGTAATAATATAGTTAAATTTTTCATTCCTCGATTTTTGCATAAAATAAAATTCCCATTTCGTCCTCAGACGTTACGCCAAACTGAATATCTCTATTCGTTTCATTATCGTAGGTTACAACAGTACGAATACCTTCACCAGCTTCAAAAACCAAAGGTGTATCAAATAATAAATATGGTGGATGTTGGTAGTCAAAAGCAGAATACAACAATTCATTATCATTTGCTCCTCCAACTTTATAGACTAAGAATCGTTTTCCACGTTTATGCATATGTGAAAACATTTGGCGAATTCTGGTTGTTTCTGAAAATTTTTCTGTGTATTCAATTGTTGTTTCTTGACCAGCTGGTAAAAATAAAACTTCATCATTATCAATATCGTCATATTCCAAGATTTCTGTGACGCTATCAGCAGGAATCGTTTCGAAATTTAAGAAAACTTCTCCAAAAATTGTATTATCCGTCAAATTGAAATAATGTGAATTAACATCAATTGTAGCATTGGCAGGAATACGAACTGCAACACCTGGCGGAAATTGTTGTGTAAACTCTGGTGTTTGAGCGCCACAATACATTGAACCTGAACCCATTGTCAACGTTAAATTTCCTGTTCCATCTGGTAAATTCTGATCACGCATCACACCAATAGCTGGATGATTTGGGTTATTTTCATTCTTATAACCATACGCAATTAAATGATGTGTTCCTGGTCGACATAATGCCGTAAATTTATTGACATAAATATCTTCGGTATTTCCAATTGACTTTCTGACAAAAATTTCTCGTTCAAAATTGGCAGGAATTGGAAAAGGTTCGAGGTGAATTTGATAACCTTCATTTGCTGCTGGTGCTGCTAAACCTTCAAAAAAAGGAACATCACTCAAGTCGTAATCAAGTGATTTTTCACAGGATAAAACAGTTATTCCAAAAAGGAGAATAATAAAATACGTACTAAAATTGCGTTTCATAGGTTTTATTTTCTTTAGTTTATCCCAAAATTTTGGGTTTGATTAGTTGACAGGATTTTTTTATAAAACAACCAATATTTACTAATGTCAATAAAACGAAGGAAAAGTTGCATTTGTACAGATTTTTTAATTAAAAAATCAAAAATAAAACGTAACTACTCAGCTTCTATAAAATTGTTCGTTTAATCGGGTTAAAAACCCGATTTTATAGATGTTGTATAGTCGAGTAATACTCGAAAGTTTAAAAATCAAGTGCTTCTTAGCATTTTTGCATCTAAAGAATTGGGTTTTT
>JBGCFH010000361.1:0-22467 GCA_045106825.1 Saprospiraceae bacterium
GATTTAAAATCGCCTGTCGTCAACTTAAGGAAAAGAACTAAGTTTTTAGCAAGTCACCTGATGACTTAAAGTCATCAGGTGACTACATCCGACCTTTCTTGAAGAAAAGTTCAATCGCTTAAGTTGACGACATTCGATTTAAAATCGCCTGTCGAATGTTCTTATTTAAGCAAAAAAGTCATTAAAAGCATCAATTCTTTATAAAACGCATTATAAAATTTTTAAAACCGAGAATGGCTGTTAAATACCAAATATTAAAAACTCCAATCTTTTTTCCAGGTATCAATCACATCAATAGAAACCTTATAAGTTACATCAGGTTTTGTATGATTACCATCAGCGGCAACTCCGAATAAACCAACTTTCAAACGACGTCTTGCACCTAATTTGAAAACCCGTTCGAGACCAAGCATTACTTCTTGATGTCTAAAATTATTTTCTTGTAACCACATGAATCCAGCACCTGCAACTAAACGAACACCAGTCTTTTTGACTAAAGGAATATTATTCACAAAAGCACCATTAAAATGATGAACACCATGAACTTCAAAAAATAAATTCGTTGTATTAATAGAAGTATCTAATAATTGAAATGAATACAAAGGATTAGAATACCAAATCGGATCAGAGGCACGAAAACGCTTGACATCAACTTCTTGAATCTTTTTATTATTCAAGAAATCACCGATTCGTGCATTGTATAATAAATGCCCAAATTGTCCTAACAATAAATCTTGATCAACCTGAAATTCTAAGTAATCAAAATTGACGTCACTACCAAAAACATTTTCCCAACCTCGACGATGACGCAATGTAAAGGTCGGATAATCAGAACCTAAGATAATCTTACGATTTGGTTCAGTCATATACTTTTGTCCTGGTGTGAATTGTAATCTTGTATTCGTTATAAATGCTTGATATGGATCAAAAATCAATACTTCATTCGTCGTTAATTCTGAGTTAGACAACCATTCTTCTAATTGTGTTTGACCTAAATAATCTTCGATAGATTTTCTATCATTGTAAGAAAAATTTGTAGCTAAGTACAAACCATTTACGATTTCAAAACGATGATCCACTTCATATTCATCATTTTGAATATAATTAGCAATACTTAATTGATTGAAAAAAGCATCAAAACTATTGACTGATTGAAAACGACGACCGTAACGAACACGTAAATCTGCCAATTTATGCGGATTATATCTATACCAACTATTAAAAAAGCCATTCAAATCTTGATTTCTAAATCCATAACTCAATCGTCCTGATAAACTCATCATCTGACCATTTTCAAAACGTCTAAAATAATACGCAAAAGGCCCACCTCTAAAACCGCCAACAACAGAAAAGTCAATTAAAGAAGGAATAGAACCGACATAAAGCTCCGATTTCTTTTCATTGTTTCGCCAACCGACACCTTCCCAAAAAACTTCTAAAAATGTAATTTTATTAAACTCTGCGGTAATACTATCTTGATATTCTTTACTATTGAGAATCGCACTAATACTATCTCGTAGAAATATTACTTTTTGCTGTTCAACAGTCAAGGCTTCTGGACGAATAGCATTCCAATAACTACTATCACGTTCGTAGGCTTCTTTAGTTGTAACAACGACTTCGTTTTTGAAAAACTTTGCAGGAAATTCATAATCTTTTTGAAAGTCGGTATATCGAAGTGTTGTACTTCCTCGGAATGCTTGAAAACGACCAACTTTCGTTTCGTAAGTAAATTCTTGACGATTCACAATCCAGATACTATCTTCTAACTGTTCGTAGTTTTGTTTTAAGTTAAAAGCATCAAAAAACTTTAGACCACTTTTTGTCAATTTGAAATCAACACGATTAATATTCCACAATCCATCATTAATATAAATGTATCCGTTTACGGTTGAGTTACCAGATTTGCGAGGAATAACTTTAATTTTATGAACTAATTGATTGCCTTCTGCTTTTGATTCAATCAATTTGAACTTGTAAGATAAAACAGAAGTATTGCTTAAAGGTGAAATAATTGGGGTTTCAGCAATTCCTGTAAAACGCACCATATTTCTATAAAAGTTGAAATCAGTTTCACCAAACTTAGGAATAAATAAACCGTTTTGATCACCAGATTTTTTATAAGCAGTTCGTTCTTCTTTGTACTTTTTGGGATATTGATAATTTAGAGTCAACTGTAATTCTACCAAATTGAGTTTACCCATCAACGCCCGATTTGCTTTTTGTGCTTCGGTAAGTTGAGGTGTCGGTTCGCCACCACTAATATTGATACCATCTGCTTTGTCAGGTTCAGGTTCGACTTCTTCAACCTTTTTTTTCTTTTTTTTCTTATTTTTTTTGTCTACCTCCTCAACGGCTTTTAGATAAACCTCTGTTTTATAACTATTTATCGCTCTAAGGTATTTCTTTTTATTATCAATTGCATTTTGAATAATAGCATACGCAGGATCACGTTTTGATGCTCTGACGGTAACTTCTTCTAAGGCAAAAGCAGATGTTTTTAGAAAAAAAGATTTTTTCATATTTTCATCTTTAACCACAATCATTTGATCTAAAGTCTCGTAGCCCAAACTTGAAATAGCTATTTGAAACTCGCCACCAACCGTAAATTGTAAATAGTAATAACCGTTTTCATCGGTTGTTGTACCTGAGCCTAATTCTCGAACAAAAATATTAGCATAAGGAATCGGTTCATTATCCATGTTATAAACGTATCCACTAATACTTTGAGCAGATACTTGAAACGAAAAGCTTGTTAATAGAAATACTAAACTTATCGTAAATAGGTGTAATCGTTTCACAATAAAAAGATTTTAGCTGGTGATTTATTTTATTAGTTGATTAGAATAAAGTTTCGTTGTACACGAAATCCAACGCAAAGTTTAAAATCTATTGTTGGTAATAATAATTTATTGGATAAAAGGAACATATTTGAGGATTATCCATGCAAATAACGAATCGAAAGGGAAGTATGTTAATATACTTAGGATTGATTTGGTCGGAAACTTTGTTAAAGTTATTCAAATAAAAAAGGCAACATTCGTATAGAATGTTGCCTCCAAAAAATATTTTAAAACAATTTAATTAGTTTCTGCTACCATTTAATTGTAAATAACGTTCTCTTAAACTTTTACGTGCAAAGAAAATACGACTTTTAATCGTACCTAAAGGTGCTTCTAATTGTTCTGCAATTTCATCATATTTGAAACCATTATAAGACATCAAAAATGGCTCTTTTAAGTTTTGTGGTAAATCATCAATTAACTCAACAATTTCTTCATAACGTAAACTTCTTTCTCCTCCGTTTACCACAGTTTGATCACCAGAATTGATATAATAATTATTATCTGTAGAATCCGTAATTACACCTCTACGTTTTTTCTTACGATAATCATTAATAAATATATTTCGCATGATGGTTGAACTCCAAGCCTTAAAGTTTGTACCAGTCTTGAATTTATCAGCATTTTTCAAAACTTTAAATGCTGTATCTTGATATAAGTCTTGAGCATCTGTGAAGTCTCCAGTTAATTTATAAGCAAAAGCGTGAAGCATTGATTGAAATTGTACCAGTTGTTTTTGAACATTCGCTGTCATCATAATATGTGTGTTTTATATGTTATATATATTGGGTATGTTAATTTTTTATTCATTTTATGATACAAATGTAAAGGGAAATAATATAAATGTCAAGTTTTTTTTCATTTTTTGTTTAATCTTTGAGTTAAAAACCTTAACAAAGTATAAAAAACACGATTTTTTTATACAAAAAATTGATTTAAACACTTTTATAATCATAAATGATAAAAAAACAGACATTATTAAACTAAAAATTGTTTGCTGACGTTTTTTATGAGTATTACGTTTCTATTTTATAAAAAATGTAGTATCTTTAGATTATAAACCAAATAATTGTTAAAATAATTGACAAATGCACTTTGTTAGCAATAATATTAAATTTTTAAGAAAAAAGCATAAACTTAGTCAATGTGAGTTGGCAGATAAAATAGGATTGAAGCGTGGAAATATTGCTTCATACGAGAAATCTATTGCAGAACCTAAAATCTTAAACTTAACAAAATTAGCTAACTACTTTCAAGTTAGTATTTCAGATTTTGTAACTTCTGATTTAAGTAATGGAATACCCGAAGCAAATTTGCCTATTTCAGAGCCAATAATGGTAGGAGATGAATTTTCAAAAATAAAGGCTCAATGTGCAGAATTTGATAGTATGATTAAAGGGATGCACTGTTATCATAGTTTTACGATGAAAAAAATTGAATCACCAACCGAGGATATTAAAGTATTAAGTAACGAGGTAGAAAGACTTTTAAGTGTCGCCAAATCTTTAATGGAATCTCATAAATATTTGATACAAGTAATTGATAATCACGATAATTGTGATTAAAAAATAATAAATTTAACTTTCATTTTGTACAAAAAACTTTGATACTTTAGTATCAAAGTTTTTTTATTTACCTATTATGGCAATCGCAAAAACCAAAAAGTATTTCAAATAATCAGTCTGCCTTATTTTACCTATAAATACATTTCAATCCATCATTCATTTTTCTTACTTTAAAAAATAAGATGAATCATCTTTTAAACTTAGATACTCAATCATAGTCTAATCAAAATCAAATATAAATAATCAAACAACTGATTATTATAAAGTCTATTAATTATCTAATTCATTGTTTTTACAAAAAACTTTAATATGCTCACAAATCAGAAAAAAATTCAACATCTATATTGGCGAGCAGGTTTTGGGATTTCGCTTAATGAACTTCAAACCAAATCGAATCAACCGATAGAAAGGATTGTCAATCAGTTGATAAAAGATGCGAAAATACCAACACTGTTGAATGGACAATTAGGTAAAATGAACTATGAATCCTTTAAAAAAATGAGCAAAGCTCAAAAGAGGGAACGTCGTAAAGAAGCCGTTCAAAATAATATGAAACTCAATGCACTTTGGGTTCAACAAATGGCGAACTCCAAAAATCCTTTGTTAGAACGAATGACTTTATTTTGGCATGGACATTTTGCTTGTATTAATAAAAGTAATCCTTATTTGTCTGAAAATCAGAATAATACGATTCGACAATATGCTTTAGGAAGTTTTAAAGATTTAGTTTTGGCTATTTCAAAAGATCCTGCGATGATTCGTTTTTTGAACAATCAGCAAAATAAAAAAAATAGTCCAAATGAAAATTATGCTCGTGAATTGATGGAATTGTTTACTATCGGAAGAGGCAATTATACCGAAAATGACATCAAAGAAGCAGCTCGTGCTTTTACAGGTTGGCATTCTAATTTGAAAGCAGAATTTTACTTCAATGAACGTCAACATGATTTTGGTGAGAAAACATTTATGGGTAAAACTGGAAATTTTGATGGCGAAGACATTATTGATATTATTTTAGAAAATAAGCAAACCGCTCGATTTATTGCTACAAAAGTTTATCGCTATTTTGTCAATGAAAAAGTGAATAAAAAACACATTGAAGAATTAACCGAAACATTTTTTAATGCTGATTATAATATCGAAACCTTAATGCGAAAGATTTTTACAAGCGATTGGTTTTATGATGCATCAAATATTGGCTCAAAAATTAAATCACCAATTGATCTTTTAGTTGGAATAACTCAAACGCTAAACATACAGTTTGAAGATGTTAAATCTGTTATTTTTATTGAAAAAATATTAGGGCAAGTCTTGTATAATCCTCCAAATGTTGCAGGTTGGCCAAGTGGAAAATCGTGGATTGATAACGCTTCGCTGATGGTTCGTTTAAATTTGGTAAACTATTTATTTCAAACAGCAGAAATGAATATTACTGAAAAACCCGAATTTGAAACTACAAAAAGTCGTATTGCAAGACGCAAACTAAATGCAACGCTTAATACTCGACATTTGGTAAAATCCTTAAAAGACAAAAGTGAAGATGTAGTATTTGGAGAATTATCTAATTGGTTGATTCAATCAAAATTAAAATTTAAAAAAGCTGATTTGGATGAATTTACAACCAATCATAATTCAAAAGAATACATCGAATCCTTAACAATGCGATTGATGACTTTACCAGAATATCAGTTATGCTAAATTACAATTTCAATTCATAGCCTTTGTAGTTATGTATTTCCCACAGCGTTATACAGAGAACAAAATGCGTTGTATAATTTGGTGGGAAAATAAAAAAATAACAAAAATATGAACAGAAGAAATTTCTTGAGAAATACAGGATTAGCTTCGGCAACATTATTTGTCCCACAATTTTTAAGTGGATTTAATCAAAAAGGATTAACGGCTAATGGAAAAAATTTAGTCATCATTCAATGGTCGGGAGGAAATGATGGATTAAACACGGTCGTTCCTTATCGAAATGATATTTATTATAAAAATCGTCCGTTATTGGCAATTAATAAAAAAGAGGTTTTAAAACTAAATGACGAATTAGGATTTAATCCAAATATGACTGGTTTGAAGTCTTTATATGATGACGGTTTGGTTTCTGTTATTAACAATGTTGGTTATCCAAATCCGAATCGTTCGCACTTTCGTTCGATGGATATTTGGCACACAGCAAGTAATAGCGATGAATATTGGACAACGGGTTGGTTAGGTCGTTATTTGGATGAGTCTTGTAAAAATAGTAATGCACATGCTGCTTTAGAGATTGATGATTCGTTGGTTTTGGCACTTAAAGGAAATGAAAAAAGTGGTTTTGCTGTTTCAAATCCAAATCAATTAAAGCAAACGGTTCGGAATCCATTTTTAGAAAAAATCGCTCATCATCACGAACATGAACATGAAGAAAATGTGGCGTATTTATATAAAACCTTGATTGATACACAAGCTTCTGCTAATTATTTATCTGAACAAATCCGTGTGTATCAATCTAATATAAAATATCCTTCTACGGCTGTTGCCAATGATTTGAAGAAAATCGCTCAACTGATTGTCGCTAATACAGATACGAAAATATACTATGTAAATTTAGGAGGTTTCGATACACATGTTTTTCAAAAAAATCAACAAAATCGGTTATTGAAACAATATTCGGAAGCGATACAAGCATTTGTAAAAGACTTAAAGCAGAATCAAAAATTAGATGATACATTGATTATGACATTTAGTGAATTTGGTCGTCGAGTCAAACAAAATGCCAGTCAAGGAACGGATCATGGAAAAGCAAATAATGTATATTTTATTGGTGGAAAATTAGAAAAACCTGGTATTTTTAATGAAAATCCAAACTTAGTTGATTTAGATAATGGTGATTTGCAATATACAGTTGATTTTAGAAAAATCTATGCTTCTGTTTTACAACAATGGTTAGGGGTTTCGCCAAAATCAGTTTTGAATCAAAATTTTCAACCTCTAAAATTGGTGAAGATGTAATAGAAAATTGGTTCTTTAAATTTTTTGTGAAAACGCTTCAAAATTCAAAATTCAAAATTCAAAATTCAAAATTCAAAATTCAAAATTCAAAATTCAAAATTCAAAATTCAAAATTTAAAACCATAAAATTTAAAACCAATTTAAAATATAGATTAGTATAACAATGATATTATCTAAACAAAATACAACGCACTATTTTTGGGGAGAAAAATGTAACGGTTGGCACTTCGTACAATCGCATGATTTGCATATTATTGAAGAATTAATGCCGCCAAATACTTCGGAAACGAAGCATTATCATCATATCGCTCAACAGTTTTTCTATATTTTGAAAGGTGTTGCAACTTTTGAAATTGAAGCGGAAACTTACGAAATCCAAACTCGTGAAGGTGTTCATATCTTACCGAATATTCGCCATCAGATTAAAAACTTGACTGACCAAAACTTAGAATTTCTCGTCATCTCAAATCCAACAACAAGAGGTGATAGAAGTGAAAACCTATCATTTGCCCACCGAGTTCTCGGGACAAGCGAAAGGCAGAAAAAACAGAAAAAAATAAATCTAAACGGTAAAAAGTTTAAAGCGTTGTACAATTCGGGAAATGGTGAAGTAAGAGAGGAGACTATTTTTTCTTATCGACAAAAAGATGATATTGTTTGGGCAACTTATGAAGGTGGAAGTATTAAATTCGGTACTTTGAGTGGACAAATCATTGATAATCAATTAGTTTTTAATTATCAACATCAAAATATGGAAGGCGAATTTTTGACGGGAAAATGCGAAACAGCGATTAAAATTATTGATAATCAAATTCAATTGCACGAAACTTGGCAATGGACTTGTCGGGATTTTTCTTCGGGAAGTTCTATTTTGGTAGAAATTTCTTCATTATAAATGATTTATAGTCACATTATGTTAATCACAAATTTCACAATAAAAAAATATGTACTTTTGTGAGAAACTGTGTTGAATACAGTTTGGATATATTAAATTAAAAAAGATGAAAAGAATTATTTTACTACCTATTACAGTCATTTTACTTACTGCGACCTGTTTAACTGCTCAAAAATTTTCTATTCCATTAGAAGGTTTTTCTAAAAAGAAAACGGCTTATTTTTACATGGAAAACAATGTAGAAATCACAGGAACATTAAGCGGTTTCAAGCGTACCAAAGGCTTGATTGAAACTGTGAAAATGAAAGATTTGAAAGGGAAAAAGGTTAAAATGGATCCTGAAAAAATTGATTATATGTATCTTGCCCCAAGTAATCTCGGAAAATTTGGAGCAGCATTAGAAGGTATGAATAATGTAAATCGTTGGGAAAAAACGACAACAATTGATACAACTTTAATTAAAGAAGGGTATGTATTTTTTGAAAAAGTATCTACTAAGGTTAAAAAGAAAACGGATGATTTAATGCTTCAGTTGATGAATCCTTCTTTTTCTCAAAAAGTCAAAATTTATCATGATCCTTTTGCTAAAGAAACGGCAAGTGTTGGAGTTGGTGGTATAACAGTCGCTGGCGGTTTGGACAAATCTTATTATATCAAAAAAGATAGTGACAAATCGGCTTATCGTTTATTGAAAAAGAATTACAAAGAGCAGTTTGTAGAAATTTTTGGCGATAGCCCAGAGTTTATGGAAAAATATGGAAACGATATCAAGTGGAATCAATTCGAGACACATGTTCATGCATACACAGAATTAATGGTAAAATAGTTTTTTTTTCAAAAAACTATTTTTAACAAACCTGCTAAGTCTAACTTTAGCAGGTTTGTTTTTTTTACAAAAGATGAATTACGTTTATTTCGCTAATTTTCTCAATATTCCATAACTTGCTGCTTTAAATCATATTTACTAAATGGTAGAACCGTTTATTTCTAAAAGAAAAATCTGCGGAAATCAGCGGAATCTGCAAGAGATATAAAATGCTAAATATTAAACACACGGTTACGGAGCGTTTTTTACGCTATGTAAAAATTGATACGGAATCTGATCCGAATTCTATAACACATCCGAGTACAGAAAAACAACGAGATTTAGGAAATTTATTAGTAAAGGAATTGCACGAAATGGGTATTTCGGATGCTCATTTGGACGAACATTGTTACGTTTATGCGACGATTCCGAGCAATACGGACAAAGATGTTCCTGTGATTTGCTTTTGTTCGCACATGGATACGTCACCAGATTGTAGCGGAAAAGATGTGAAGCCGATTATTCATAAAAATTATGATGGTTCGGATTTGGTCTTGCCAGATGATAATTCACAAGTCGTTACAATGGCTCGTTATCCGTCGTTGAAGCGTCAACTTGGAAATGATATTATTACGGCAAGTGGACACACTTTATTAGGTGCAGATAATAAATCTGGTGTGGCGGAAATTATGGACGCAGCGAATTTCTTTATGACAAACCCTGATGTAAAACATGGCAAAATTCGCATTTTGTTTACGCCAGATGAAGAAATTGGTCGTGGTGTTGATAAAGTAGATATTGAAAAATTAGGTGCTGATTTTGGTTATACGGTTGATGGTTCGGAGTTGGGTTCGATGGAAGATGAAACGTTTTCGGCTGATGCAGCAGTGATTAATATCGAAGGTGTTTCGATTCATCCTGGGTTTGCTTTGAATAAGTTGGAATCGGCAATTAAGATTGCTTCGGATATTGTGGCGGCTTTACCAAAAGATAGATTGTCACCCGAAACGACTGCTGATAAACAAGGTTTTGTTCATCCTGTAGCGATGGAAGCTCATACAGAATCTGCAAAAATTACGTTTATTATTCGTGATTTTGATACGGCAAAATTGGCTGAACACGAAGCCTTTTTGAAAGACGTTATGAATGATGTTTTGAAAAATTATCCTGGTTCTAAAGCAACGTTGACAGTGAAGGAACAATATCGAAATATGAAAGATATTTTGAAGGATTATCCTCAAGTTTCGGATTATGCAGTGGAAGCGATTAAAAGAGCGGATTTAGAACCGATAAAATCACATATTCGTGGCGGAACGGATGGTTCTCGTTTGTCTTTTATGGGTTTGCCTTGTCCAAATATCTTTGCTGGTGAACACGCTTTTCACTCTCGTCATGAATGGGTTTCTATTCAAGATATGCAAAAAGCGGTGGAAATGATTGTGAATTTGGCGATGATTTGGGAAGAAAATGCTTAACAGTTTTTCAGTTGGCAATTTTCAGTATACAGTAGGTTTACTATCGTTTTGAGCGATGGTAAACCTATTTTTTTCAGGTCAATAATACTCATATTTACAACACATTCTAACGAACCTTTGCTCTTTTGATAACAACTATTTTTTAGTCATTTTTATTAAATTATAGTTACAATCATATTCATAAAATATGATTTCTTTTTGAATAATTTTACCATATTTTTACCTTTCTAAAGTGGAGAAAATTAACCTATTTTCATTCCATTAATAATATATTGAATCCATATTTGTTTTTTGCGATTGTCATAAATTCTAAGCATTAACGAAATAAATACAGATACAAATTTGCTATCTTCACATTTCAAAAATCAAAAAATCATGGAAAGTATAAAAAGCGGTAAAAAACGCAATAATATCAAAATCGGTAGTTTAGTAGAAGTTGTTGAAAAACATCATCAACGAACAGGTGAATTGACGGAAGGATTTGTGAAACGCATATTGACTAATTCTAAAACACATCCACACGGAATCAAAGTGATGTTACAAACAGGTGAAGTTGGACGTGTGAAAAATATTATTGATGATGGAGAAGATGATGATTTTTAGCGATTGATTTAAGAAAAGGTATGTTATACATAAACGAAAAAACACGGATGACACAATTAAAATTAGTGAAATCCGTGTTGCGTTATTTTCCTTATCCAATCGGATGTTTTGGAAAATCATTCTTACTCTCTTTAACAAAAGGCGTAAATACAAACGATATTATCGCTACTAAAAACCGTATCATGCTATCAAATTTTAGGTGAAAACTATTTGATAATCAACACATAAAAAATCACGCCAAAATATTATAACGATACTTTATCGGAAAAATCTTTTATAAAATCGTTCTTTGAAAAAATTCCTCGATATTTCGGGACAAACTGTGGTAAAATTGAATTTTGAAATTTATCAATATTGTTTTTTGTATTGATGTATTATTGTGCAACACATCAACACATCAACACATCAACACATCAACACATCAACACATCAAGCAATTCGTATATTCAAGTTTACCATAAGATTTTCAAAGAACCTATAACATTATTTATTCGCTTTCAAAATCTCAATCTCTCCAATCATTTTTTGCAAAGCTTTTTTTCCTTCCTCCAATTCATTAAAAATAGCTGATTTCTTATCTTCAAAACGAGATTGAACCTTTCCAAAAACATTATAATAGTAATCAATCCCAGCATTCAAATTATTAGCAAAACGATCTAAATATTTCGCTTGTTTACGATTGTAATTATTAGCTGATTTTTGAATTTCCTTTTTGAAATAATCCAAATAAATATTCAATTCTTTAATAAACATATTCGGTCGATCAGGACGAGCTAAATTATTTTCTCGACCATAAATATGATTAATCATACGTTGTAAACTAATCACATCCGAGAAGTACGCCAAATTTGGCCCAGGACAAACCGAAACACCTTCTTTTTCTTTTTTTGTATCCAAACCATAATCCAACAAAGCTGACGTTCCTAAACCAACACAAATACACGATTTTTCTGTAATTGCATTAAATTCTTTTTGGTAATCATCGCCTGTCAAACCTTGTGCTTTTAGTTCATTAAGTTTCAAATATTGGTACTGACGAGAAGCTGTACACAAAGCTTTATCACCAAAATCTTTATTTAATTCTACATATTTTTTTGGGCAAGAACTACCAGGACGACCTTTCGCAATCAACACTTCTTTTTCGGCATCTTTCGTATTGCCACGCATATTATTAAACGGAACACCTAAAGGCGAAATGCCACTTAAATACAAATCTTTTTCTTTGGCTTTCGCCAATTGCTGACGAGTTTTGTCGTCAACCGTTGTCGCTTCAGGAACTAACAAAAATGGACTTCCCCAACCAACCGAATCGACACCATAATGCTCCAATAAGAAATCATGCTCTTCTGATGTTCCAACGCCACCTTGAGCGGTGATTTTTAGTGGTAACAATCTATCTGGAATTGTACGATTTTTTGCTTCTAATGCTTTGACCAAAACCGAATTTACTTGCTGAATCAATTCCTCCCGTTTCTCTTTAAACTCTGCCAAAACTGGGCCTAACAAATAGCCATCAGTCGCAAAAGCGTGTCCACCACAATTCAAACCAGATTCGATGCGATACTCAGAAACCCATAATCCTTTTTTAGCCAAAAACTTTCCTTGAATCATCGCCGAACGATAATCGCTTACTTTCAAAATTACTTTCTTTGTAATCTCTCCATTTTTATCCGGAAAAAAATCGTCAAAATTGTCCATATAACTATACAATCGAGGATTCATTCCTGCCGAAAGCACAACCGAAGAAGTCAATTTACTATTCGCAAAACCTCTTAATGCGGCGTGTGCATTGTTGTATTCGGTTGGTAGTTTTTCTTTGTTTCGGTAGTTTTCGCCATCGACTTTCGTCATAATATTCACGTCGATACTTCCCATTGACAAGCGATTGTTAAACCAATTTTTGACACGTTCAAAATCAATTTTTGGTATTTCCATCTCTTGAAAATGCTGTTTAATCTCTGCTGTATTTGGTAATAAATCAATATATTTTTTGAGATCGTTTTGTGCTTCTTCCGTTGCATTTTGGAGTTTTTCAAACTTGGCTTTCGCCAAATCGTGCATTAAGTCCAAATAAGCTGTGATTCGCTTCGCCCGAAAATCATCAACTGTTTCTGTAATTGCTTCATAAGGTTGTTGATATTTTTCGCAATACATTTTGCGTAACTTTTCCAGCAACATATCATCAACCAATGAGATTACAGAATCAATACCATATTGAGCGACTTTCAGCGGTGTATCTATTGTATATCCAATTCCCATCACAGGAATATGGAAAGAATGTACTTTTGACATATTAAGTGTTTTGAATTTGAAATAAACTTTTTTTTTAATTTTAGTTTACGAAGCGAGTTGTAAAATTAACAGATGATTTGGTGTTAAAAAATAAACAAAATGGAAATTAGCTAATAAATGATAAGTATCACTTTTTATTCATTGGTAAATGAAAAAAAGCGATTTTAGGTTAGTATTAAGCGTTTTATATTTCGTATTTATTTGGTTTCTAATCGAATAATTAATTCTGAACACCTCATATTAATGTCCTAAATTGTTTAGTTCTCTGAAAAATTTGTGGTTTTCGATGAACAGTCTTTATTATTTTGAATTTTGAGCGTTTCCACAAAAAATTAAAAGAACTAATTGTTTAATAAAAAACAAGAGTCATCCCAAATTTCCAGGCTAAAAATTCGGGATGACTCTTGTTCATTAGATTTTTCTGATAAAAAAATCGGAATGTCACTTATTATCTCATAAAATACTGTTTTGGAAAACGATTCGGTTGTACTTCATGCATCAACTCATAAATTGTTTCATAAGCAGAATCTGCATTTGGTTTTGAAAAATAATCTCCATCAGAACCATAAGGCACACGATGTGCAGAAGCAGTTAATGTACGAGGTTCAGAATCCAGATGAAAATACCCTTTTTGTTTTTCTAAAACTTCTTGCATCATATAAGCTGTCGCACCTCCA
This sequence comes from Saprospiraceae bacterium, assembly GCA_045106825.1. Classification (GTDB taxonomy): domain Bacteria; phylum Bacteroidota; class Bacteroidia; order Chitinophagales; family Saprospiraceae; genus CAWVWD01. The sequence goes on from JBGCFH010000361.1 coordinate 14,153, forward strand.
GGAACATCTTCATCCATAAAAACAATACGATTTGTCTTTTTTAATGAAGCACCAATAATTCCGTATCTATCGAATGGTAATAGTGTTTGAGCATCAATTAACTCAACAGAAATTCCATCTTTTGCTAATAACTTTACTGCTTTTTCAGCTTCTCTGATACAAGAACCATAAGTTACTAAAGTAACATCTGTTCCGACACTTAATATCTCAGGAACACCTAAAGGAACTGTAAATTCCAAAAGGTTGTCAGGCATTTTTTCTTTTAAACGATAACCATTTAAACATTCAACTAAAACCGCAGGTTCTTGGGATTGTAACATTGTATTATACATTCCAGCAGCTTGAACCATATTACGAGGTGTTAATATATAAATGCCTCGTAGTGAGTGTAATAAAACGCCCATTGGAGAACCAGTATGCCAAATTCCTTCCAAGCGATGTCCACGAGTACGTACAATCATCGGAGCAATTTGCTGCCCTTTTGAGCGATATTGCAGCGTTGCTAAATCGTCCGTCAAAGGTGTCAAACCATACATTAGATAATCTAAATATTGAATTTCTGCAATTGGGCGAAAGCCACGCATTGCTAAACCAATACCTTGTCCCATGATTGTCCATTCACGAATACCAGCATCGAAGATACGCTCTTCGCCGAATTTGTCTTGTAACCCAGCAAAACCTTGATTGACATCACCGATTTGTCCAACATCTTCACCGAAAGCTACTAAATATGGGTTTTGCTCAAATGATTTATCAAAAAAAGCATTTAATACTTCATATCCATTTTTGATAAGAGAGTTATCAGAATAAGAAGCAGGAATTTCAGGAACATCTAACGCACTGTATTTTCCTTCTAAATGCAAATGTGTGTGATAACGTTCGTGACCTAATTTATTCTGACTTTTAAGCCAATTTTCTAATTCAATTTGTGCATTTGTATTTTCTGCTTTTAAAATACGTAAGGTGGATTTTACATTTTCAATGACATCTGCCAAAAGCGGACTGTAAGCATTTTTAAGTTCATTTTTTATATTTGAAACTTCAACACTGTATTGTGTCGTAGCAATGATTCTATCATAAATATCATTGACTTTTTTGATTTCTGCCTTGACAGGATTAATGTAGGCTTTCCATGCACGATTTTTAGCCTCTTTAACGATTTTCTTTGCCTCTTTACGAATTGCAGTCGTTTCATCAATGCTACAAATTTCTTTTTGAATCATCCATATTTCCATCTTGTCGATGCAATCCCATTCTTTTTCCCAAGCCAAACGCTCTTTTGATTTGTAGCGTTCGTGAGAACCAGATGTCGAATGACCTTGTGGCTGTGTCACTTCTTTAACATGAATTAAAGCAGGTTTATGCGTTTCACGCATATTGTCAATAGCGTATTCATATACTTTTATCAATTCGGAATAATTCCATGCTTTAACGATATAAATATCAAAACCTTCTCCTTGTACATCTGACTCAAATCCTTTCAATGCTTCTGATATACTTCCTTTTGTTGTCTGATATTCTGTTGGTACAGATATTCCATATCCATCATCCCAAACAGAAACCGCCATCGGAATTTGCATCACACCCGCAGCATTCATAGATTCCCAAAACACACCTTCTGATGTACTCGCATCACCAATTGTTACAAATGTGACTTCATTGCCATTATTAGAAAATCGCTCATCATTTAGTTTTGTATTTTGACGATATAGTTTAGAGGCTAAACCCAAACCAACCGCACGAGACATTTGACCAGCCGTTGTAGAAATATCAGAAGAAACGTTTTTAAGTGCCGTAAGTGGTAACCATTCATTATTCTCATCAATAAATGGTGTCGCATAATGTGAGTTCATTTGTCGTCCACCCGAGAAAGGATCATTGTCTGCATCTGCATATAATTGTGCAAAAAACTCTTCGACAGTTGATAATCCTGCTGCAAACATAAACGTTTGGTCACGATAATAACCCGAACGAATATCACCTTTTTTGAAAGCTCTTGCCATAGCAACTTGTGGCACTTCTTTCCCATCACCTGTGATTCCAAACTTAGCTTTTCCAGATAATACTTCACGTCGAGCAAGTATTGAGGCTTCTCGACTGATACAGCACGTTCTAAAATCTTGAATAATATCCTCACGAGGTACGTTTTTTAATGGTGTTAATGACACTTCGTTCTTTATCATATCGTTCAAAGTTAGTTTTATATCTGAAAATATTATAATGTTATAAATATATTGAAGGGATTATTTGTTTTAAAATGCGGTATAAAAATGTGTTATTCTCATTATTATTACAAAATAAATTACAACATTTTTAAAGTATAGTATTTTTGTTAGTGGTGCAAAGTTAAATCATTTTACCGAATTATATTCTGATTAGTATCACTTTTAATAATTCATTACGAATTAATATTGTTTTATAACTCATTTATGTATAATTATTTTTTATCTTATGCTATAATTTATAATTGTTACTTGCGTTATTTATATGCGTCTTACTATTGATTTTTGTATTAAATGTAATGCACTATTTGTATAACTAAATTTTTAGTTATATATTTGTATTATGGTTTTGGGGATTAATTGATTCATTGTTTTTTATAAAAAAATTCTAAAATACATTAAATCACTAAACCATTGCATTAAATCGTCATAATGTCACGTTTACATAAAAAACGTCAGATAAATTGGCAATGGAATAAAAATTGAAAAACATTTGTAGTGTGTTTGATGGTTATATTAATAATTGAATACATTCAAAAACTGAAAAAGAACATTCTTTTAAATCTTTAAACTAAATTAAAATAATGAAAAAAATTTTGGCACTTATCGTTTTAGTTGCTTTCGCAGCAACTGCAACATTCGCTCAAACAAAAGCTCAATCGAAGAAAGCTCCTACAATGAAATTTGAGCAGACAACTGTTGATTACGGAACTATTCAACAAAATTCAGATCCATTACGTACTTTTTCTTTCAAAAACACAGGTAATACACCTTTAATTATTACAGGTGCAAGAGGAAGTTGTGGCTGTACAGTTCCTTCTTACCCTAAAAAGCCGATTGCTCCAGGTGAAACTGCTGTAATCGAAGTACGTTATGACACGAAGCGTGTTGGTCCTTTCCGTAAGTCAGTTCGTATTACGACTAACGAGAAAGTAATGAAGAAAACTAAAAATGACCAAGGTGAAATCGTAGAAAAGGAAGAAGCTAAAACACATATCTTATACATCAAAGGTGATGTGAAGCAGAAAAAAGCAGCTCCTGCAGGTACACCAGCTAAGAAAAAATCTATTATTGAGAAGTAATTTTCAATAATTGTAAATACAAAAAATCCGAATCGCTTCCTTGTGATTCGGATTTTTTTATGCCTTTTAGTTGGAGAGTATAAGTTCCATTGCTAATTCGGTGTATTTGTTGATATACTTTTTTGGAGAAGAAGCAGATTGTTTGTGTTGTTGTTGTGTCCATTTACCACGATAAACCCATGTAGTTTCAGTAGTTTCGGTAGGAATTGTACCAAAACAAGGTTCAAATCGTCGAATTGTCATCATTTGCCCTGTTTGGCTATTTTTTATTTCAAACTCGTAAAAATTACTGTCTATAATCAATGATTCTATCACAATCATTACACCTGATTTAGACATTTTAATTTGATGAGATGTTAAATCAAGCGTATTTATTTTATCACCTTTCCGAACATTACATTCTATATTTTGTGCTAAAATATTCCAATTTTCAGGAGTTCCTTCTCCAACTTCATAAACATGAATTAACACTTTTCGATTGATTTTATGAGTATTTGCCACAAATTCAATCGTATTAATAAAAGGCGTTTTTTTATAATCTTCCTTGTAATGAAAAATTTTTCCCATTCGATATGGTCGATTACCTGAACAATACCAAACACTGACATCTCGCTTTTTGACTTTTCCAGTTTTGATTTGTTGTTGAGATTTTGGAGGCGAAATCGTCACCGTTTCTAATTCTATGGCAATCGGTTTTAGTTCAATTATTCCATTAAAATCACGAACTTTAATTGTTTGTTTTTCAAAACTTAAGGCTGAAAAGATTAGGAGTGAAGTATCTGAGATATTCTCAAAAGAAAAATTTCCATTTTCGTCTGATGTTGTTCCTGTATTTTGGTATTTAACCCAAATATTGGTGTAAGGAATTGGTTGATTTGTTGTAACATTAAGGACTTTTCCTTTGATTTGTCCTATTGCTTGTATAGCAAAACAAAGTAGAATGATGGATAGTGAATATTTCATAGATTTGTTAATTAAAAATTATGATTCTTTGAAAAATCCCCCGAATATTCGGAACAAGCTGGAATAATAAAAATTTGAAATCTATCAAGATTGTTTTTTTTGTGTTGATGTGTTGATGTTATACCAACGTCAACACATTAACACAAAAAACGAATTCAAATAATTCGTATGTTTACATTTATCACTGGATTTTTCAAAGAACCAAAAGTTTAATAAAATTATTTTTTTATTGATTTGTGATGTATTTAATTTATTTTAAAATAATCATTATTTAAAGCTAAATATGTTAATTTATTTTTAATATTAATATGAAAGCCAACAACGAAGCAAAAAAATGTTTAAAATTGAGGCTGTAAATTAGATTCAAATCTAATCATTCACTATAACAACAAAAACTATCTACATTCATTAAAACTCATTTTATATAATTCGGTTGGTTAACTATTTGATAATCAACTATTTTTGAATAAAAATATTAATATGCGAATAAGTGGCTTACTTATTTTATGCGTGATTAGCTTGCCAAGCTGTTTTATCTTGGATAACTCACCTTCTTTTGAGATTACTCAATCGGGACTACATTATTATTTTCATGAAAAAAATGATGGAGCAAAACCACAAGTTGGTGATGAGATTCATTATAATATGACTGTTCGCAAAGGAATAGAAGAGTTGAACAGCAATCATAAGAAAGAAATGATGCCTTTGTCACCAAAGAAAAATCCTATTTTACAGGCTTTCAAGATTATGGGTTTAGGTGATAGTATGACGATTGCTGTTTTTGTGGATTCTCTGCCACATTTGATGTCTGGAAGATTTGAGTCTGGTGATACGATGTTTGTAGATTTAAGAATCACAGATATTCGTAAAAAGCAACAAGTCGAAGATGAAATCAATGAAATGTTGGATAAAGCGGATCAAGTGACAAAAAATGTTCGAGAGCATATTAAAAGTTTTATTAATGGAAATTTAGCTTACACCAAAACTGAATCTGGTTTACAATATGTTATTGAAAAGATTGGAAAAGGAAAAACTGTAAAAAATGCAAGTCGAGCTTCGATGCATTATGCTGTCTTTTTGCCAAATGGACGAGAGTTAGAGTCTACTTTTAGAAAAGGAAGTCCTAAAGCATTCTATTTTGATAAAAAAAGAACGCAAACAGTGCCAGGATTTACAGAAGGTTTAGAATTGTTAAAGGCTGGAAGTCGTGCAATGTTGATTATTCCTTACGATTTGGCTTATGGCGAAAAGGGTCGAGGACCGATTCCTGCAAAATCTGATATTATTATTTATGTAGAATTATTGGAAGTGTATTAATAGATTGATTGACTGTTAAATTGTTATCGCCTATCGGCTTATTGTTGTTAAACTGTTGAACTGTTTTTACAAAGAGCGATTATTTCATTTTGGAATAATCGCTCTTTACGTATTTCGAAGCTCCAGTTTCGGAATACGTAAAATGAACTATTTTGAATAAAATAATGGTTGTACTAAATTGTATAAAAAACAATCTAACAATAAGCCGAAAGGCGAAACAATTTAGCAATTAAAAAAATGAGTCAGTCAAAGAAATATTGTCGAAGTTTACACGCACAGATTAGTTTAGGAACGACATCCGACGACCGATTTATGCCAAATGGTTACGTTGAGGCTTTCGCCAATATGGACGATTTGGTGATGACAGAAAAGTTAGACGGGCAAAATAACTGTTTTAATAAATACGGTGTTTTTGCCCGTTCGCATGTTGCACCTTCTCATTTGCCTTGGGACAAACCGATGCGGGAACGTTGGGAATTGATAAAAAATGATTTGAATGATTTGGAGATTTTTGGTGAGAATATGTATGGGATTCATTCGATTGCTTATCATGAGTTGGAATCGTTTTTTTATGTCTTTGCGATTCGAGAAGGCGAACGTTGGTTATCGTGGGAAGAAGTTCAATTTTACGCTACTTTGCTTGATTTTCCGACTGTTCCAGAGATTGACATTAGCGTAAAGCTAAACGATTTTTATGCTAAAAATAAAGAAAATCGTAAATCTGAAAATGATATTTTAGCGAATTGGTTGACCGAAAATTTAGGAATGACTTGGGAAGAAAGCGTTGAAACCGAAGGACTTTTAGGAGGTTACGACCCAAAAACAGAAAAACCTTGTTCCGAAGGTTTTGTCATTCGTAATCGAAAGGATTTTTTGACAAACGAAGGTTCGCTTCCTGTTGCTAAAAATGAATTTAATAATTTATTCAAATTAGTTCGAGAAGCTCATGTTAAAACGGATGTGCATTGGACAAAGAATTGGAAACCTGCAAAACTCATTGATTATCAAAAGTATAAATGGTATGGTTATGATTATTAGTTTTAGTAGTTTAAGTAGTTATATAGTTTTAGTAGTTTAAGTAGTTATGTAGTTTTAGTAGTTTCTACGTGTTATTTTAAACTACTCAAACTACTCAAACTACTCAAACTACTCAAACTACTCAAACTACTCAAACTAAAAACCATGTGGAAATTTCCATTATATGAAATAGATAAACCGATTGATTGGGACGCAATGGAAGCGACTTATGATTGGTTTCGAGATATGCGAAACGTGCAGCAAGATGCGATTTGGCATGCTGAAGGTGACGTTTTTGTGCATACAAAAATGGTTGTTGAGGAATTGATTCAATTACCTGAATTTAAGCGTTTGAATAATCAAGATAAGCACATTTTGGTCGCTTCGGCGTTGATGCACGATATTGAAAAAAGCTCGACTACAACGACTGAAATCATCGAAGGTAAAGAGCGAATTGTTGCTCCTCGACACGCTAAAAAAGGCGAATTTACGGTTAGAAAAATGTTGTATCAAGGTTTGTGTAATCAAGATTTTCAAACGATTGAAACGCCTTTTGAGATTCGGGAAGCAATTGCAAAATTGGTAAGAAATCATGGTTCTCCACTTTGGGCAATTACACAAGAAAACCCGCAAAAATACGTCATTGCGAAAAGTTTAGAACTGAATACGGAACACGTTGCAATGTTGGCGAAAGCCGATGTTTTGGGTCGAATTTGTGAAGATACGGAAGACATGTTGTTGCGAATTGCTTTGTTTGAAGAGTTGTGTCGAGAGAACGATTGTTGGGGAAAACCGAAAATATTTGAATCGAATTATGGTCGTTTTTTGTATTTGAGCAAATCGGATGTTGCTCCAAATTACAAACCGTTTGAGGATTTGAAAATGGATGTTTACGTGATGTCGGCTTTGCCAGGAAGCGGAAAAGATACATTTATTCAAAAACATTTTGATTTGCCAGTTTTGTCTTTGGACAATATTCGTCGAGCAAATAAAATTTCTCCAACGGATAAAAAAAAGAATGGTTGGGTAATTCAACAAGCGAAAGAGGAAGCGAAACAATATTTGCGAAAGCAAAAAAGTTTCGTGTTTAATGCAACGAACATCACACAAGAAATGCGTCAAAAATGGATTAGTTTATTTATGGATTATAAGGCAAAAGTGCATATCATTTATATTGAAGTGCCTTATAAAAGATTGAAGCAACAAAATCATAATCGAGTGCATAAAGTACCGATTTCTGTGATTGATAATATGATTGGAAAATTAGTAATACCAACGTTTGACGAAGCTCATGAGATAGAAATTGTAACATGAATTTTGAAATGATGAGTTAAGGGAACAGGAAAATAATAACCTACCCATTTCACTCGCTCTTTTTCATTCATACTTCGTTAAAAATACTCGCCATAACTACGGCTATGTCTGCGTTTTTTGCCTCGTCTGAATAAAAAATAGCTTCATAAAATTTGGGTAGGTTATTAATTCCTTGTTCCCTAAATCAATTATTTACTGCGAAGCTGGAGTTTCGCAATACGTAAAATCATGGTAACAAATACAGCTCATATTTTTGATTAGGATTGATGAATAAATAAATGTACGTTCTCTCGGTAGATTATTTTTTTCTTAGTTTTTGCTTCAAAAGTGGGCGTTTATCGGGATAAGTAACCAAATTTGAAGTGGAAAATAAGGGAAAAAGAAGCAGCGAAGAATGTAT
>JBGCFH010000362.1:0-16741 GCA_045106825.1 Saprospiraceae bacterium
TTATGATTCTATGTGGTTTACAGTAGCGGCTGCTTTAGCTGCCGTATGAGTTTGTGATATTTTCGGCAGCCCCGAGGACTCGGGGCCGTTACTTAGCATCAAAATATTCAAAACCACGTAAAATCATAAAGAACCAAAAAACGCCACACCAAAAGGCATGACGTTTTCAATTATTTCCAAACTACCAGAATCCAGTAATCAGTTTACAAACTTCCTATCATATTTTCAGGACGAACCCAAGCATCAAACTGTTCTTCAGTCAAATAACCTAACTCAATCGCTGCTGCTTTCAAAGTTGTTTCATCTTTATACGCTTTTTTCGCAATTGTCGCTGATTTATCATATCCAATATGTGTATTCAAAGCCGTTACCAACATCAATGAATTATTCAATTGTTCTGTGATACGTTTACGATTCGGTTCGATTCCTGCTGCACAATTCGTATTAAAACTGTTACAAGCATCACCAATCAACTGAGCCGACCACAAGAAATTAAAAATCATCATTGGTTTGAAAACATTCAATTCAAAATGTCCAGTCATTCCACCGACATTAATCGCAACATCATTTCCAACAACTTGAGCCATTGCCATTGTCATCGCTTCTGATTGAGTCGGATTTACTTTTCCTGGCATAATCGAAGAACCTGGTTCGTTGGCAGGAATAATCAATTCACCGATTCCAGAACGAGGACCAGAAGCCAACATACGAACATCGTTTCCGATTTTCATCAATGAACAAGCGACTGTTTTCAAAGCTCCATGAGCTTCTACAATCGCATCGTGAGCAGCTAAAGCTTCAAATTTATTTTCCGCAGTAACAAATGGTAAACCGCTTAATTCAGCGATTTTCTTTGCTACCAAAACATCGTAACCTTTTGGCGTATTTAAGCCAGTTCCGACTGCTGTTCCGCCCAAAGCCAATTCTGACAAGTGAGCAAAACTATTTTTAATCGCTCTGATTCCGTGATTCAATTGCGACACATAACCAGATAATTCTTGACCAACCGTTACAGGCGTTGCATCCATAAAGTGTGTACGACCGATTTTCACAACATCCATGAACTCCGTTGATTTCGCTTGAAGCGTATCACGCAACGCTTCCATTCCTGGAATCGTTACTTCAACCAATTTTTTGTAAGCGGCAATATGCATCGCAGTCGGGAAAGTATCGTTTGAAGATTGTGATTTGTTTACATCATCATTTGGGTGCAAAAACTTCTTCGCATCTGTTAATTCTCCACCTTTGATAACGTGTCCACGATTAGCGACAACTTCGTTCACATTCATATTTGATTGCGTCCCAGAACCTGTTTGCCAAACAACTAATGGAAATTGGTCATCTAATTTTCCAGCAGCGATTTCATCACAAACTTGTGCGATTAAATCCGCTTTTTCCATATCCAAAACACCTAATTCTGCATTCGTGTAAGCGGCTGCTTTTTTCAAAATAGCAAATGCTTGAACGACTTCAATTGGCATTTTTTGACCACCAATTTTAAAATTTTCAAGAGAACGCTGTGTTTGTGCTGCCCAGTATTTATCTACAGGAACATCAATATAACCGATACTATCTTTTTCTTTACGATACATTTTTGAAACAGTTGACGGTTGACGGTTGATGGCTGATGGCTTTTACCAAACGACCTTCGACTTTTAACCTTTATTTTTTAATTTTAATTGTTAATGACTCATCTACTTATGAAAAATCGCTGCAAAGATACAGCATAAACTTTTAATTTTTAAGAGGTTATAATGATGATTTTTATCATTCTACGTACTCTGAAGCTCTAGCTTCAGAGTAATAAAAAACGTTTTACCAAATTGAATTGATAAAACGTTCTTTTAATCATTTTTTAAGAAAATTGTCAAACTTAATTTTCTTTATCTTCTATATTTTCAGATTCTGTATCTATTGTTTCAACAGTATCATCCATATTTTCAGCTTCCATTTCAGCTTTTTCCGCAGCTTTCTTAGCTTCTTCTTCCGCTCTCATACGTTCTTCATGCTCAAAAAACCGACCTTGAAAACCTATAATTAACAAAACACCTAATGTAATTGCTGAATCTGCTAAGTTAAAAACTGGTCGGAAAAACGAAAAACGTTCACCTCCCCAAAATGGCATCCATTCAGGATAATTACCATCAAACATTGGAAAATACAACATATCAACTACACAACCTCGCAGAAAACCTGCATATCCGACTTCCGCATCGCTTTCGCTCAAATACTGTGCGAGACCATAGTAACCTTGCCAATATTCGCCTCCATGTGCTAAAGTCGTTCCTTTATCGAATAAAAATCCATAAAATGCACTATCCAAAATATTTCCTAAAGCACCAGCTAAAATGAATGCAATACTTATGATTAAACCAACATGAGCCGCTTTTTTAATCAAGTAATACAGATAATAACCCATAAAACTCACTGCAATAATTCGGAATGTACTTAGAATGATTTTACCAGTTTCTCCACCTAATTTTAGTCCAAATGCCATTCCAGGATTCTCTGTGAAATGTATTCTAAACCAGTCATTATCTCCACCTAAAGGAAACAATTCCTCACCTAAAGCCATATTGCTTTTTACCCAAATCTTCAACCATTGGTCTAATATCAAAACCAATAAAATAATTCCAATCGCTATATATCCGTGTTTCTTATTCAAAGTTTTGTGTTGCGTGTTTCGAGTTTCGAGTTTCGAGCTTGACCGTTTTAACGACATTTTTATGATTTTTTATAATACTTTATCGTAAATTTTTCAAACTCGGAACTCGCAACCCGTAACCCGTTTTCTTAATTGTAGGACAAAATTAGCATAATGCTTTAGATTTCAATATTCTAACGTCAAAAATATATGTTAGTAAAATGTTAGAAAGCAAGTTTGTGTATAATCATCAGTTGACTTTGAGTCGAATGACGGTTTTAAAAAGATGATTAATTTTTCAATTTAAAAATCAAGATTTCTTCTAATTTTACCCAGTACCAATTATTTTTTTGTTTGAAAATAGCTTGATTCGTTTCCACTTGAAATGGTAAGTCAATCGTTTGAGTTTCTAAAGTTTTAAAATGATAACTACGAAACTCACTTTTCCATTGATACCACAATTGATTATCAATAATCTGAAAATTTGTCAAATTAGTAATTGGAATCGTTTCAATATGTTGTCCAAAATTATCAAAAACTAAAATTCCTGTTTCTGGATTATTCAGATAAATACGATTATTTTTTTCAATAATAAAATTCGGATAAAGATTATTAGTAATATTATTTAATTCCAAACTTTCCGTAATCACATTTCCTTGATTATCAACTTTTTTGATTTGAAATGTCGTATTGTCATAAATCCAAATTCGATTATCTGAAGCGACACTTAATGTATTAATTTGAAAAAATCCGAAATCCGAAAAACTTGTTTTTGAAATTGGATTTAAGGTTCTATCCAACCAAACCACCATTTGAAATCCTTCGAAAAATACCAAAATTTGAAATGGATTCGTCGCATCAATCAACGATATTTCGCCCAAGGTTCTATCAAAATAAACGAATTGTTCTTGTCCTTGTGCATTGTATTTTATCAACTCATCATTCGCATTTACAATATATATTTGTCCTAACTTATCCGTTGTCACATACTTTGAGGCTTGTTGAATTACGATGCTATCTTTTATAAACGGTTGATGATTTTCCGTAATTAGCAACGTGTTTTTTTGTTGAAAAATAATACTATCGTTTGCAAAAGTATTATTTATTAAAAATAAAAAACACACTACGAACCACGGATAAACTCGTAACTCGCAACTCGTAACTCGCAACTTATTCTGGGCTTTTCCAATTTGCATTAAGTTCATCATTTTCAAAAAATTGTAGTTTAACGTCATTCTCATCAACGACTAAGTAGGAACATTTGTTGAACCATTCTCCAGTATTAACGTAACGAGTTTTGCCGTTTGGCAATTGCAGATTCATTGGAATATGACGATGACCAAACACGAAATAATCAACCTCAATTTCTTTTGATTTCCTAATAGTATAAGCATAAAGCCATTCTTTTTCTTTAGTCGTATAGCCTGTTTCGCCTTTATGTTTTCGGCTGCTTTTCGACATAAAACTTGCCACTCCAACACCAATATCTGGATGTAACCGACCAAATAACCATTGACAAATTCGATTATTAAATATTTTTTTAAGCATTTTATATTTATAATCACCTGGCCCTAAACCATCTCCATGACCAATAAAAAATTGTTTGCCTTTGATTTTTCTAACTATCGGTTTTCGATAAATCGGAATGTCTAATTCATCTTCGAAATACTTAAACATCCACATATCATGATTTCCTGTAAAGAAATAAATCGGAATATTTGAATCCCGTAATTCCGCCAATTTTCCGAAAAAGCGAACATAACCTTTCGGTACAACTGATTTGTATTCAAACCAAAAATCAAATACATCACCGACCAAATAAATCGCTTCTGCATCTGCTTTGATACTATCCAGCCAACGTACAATTTTTCGCTCTCGTTCTTGCGTATCGGGCATTAAATGAAAATCCGATGCAAAGTATATTTTTCCCAAGTTGCTTTACTTTCTCCCGCAGATTTCGCTAATTATCAGAACTGACAGCTTTTCAAAATCTGTTAGGTCTTTATAAAAGGTTAGCGAAATCTGCGGGAAACTCTAAAAATTAGCACAAATTACGGAAAATGATTTTAAGAATGGAAATACTTAAAAAAGGGAAATGGAAATGTCAATAAGGAGAAATGACTTCGGTTCTCTAAATCTATTTTGATAATTAAAGATTCAGAGAACCAAATTTCATTGTAAAATGAAAACTCAAACTAAAAGCCATTCACACCATTCACAGTTGTATATTTAAACGACGCTTTTTTATCGGGATAAACTAACTTAAAAGCTGATTGCACCATCAAAGTCGCTTCGTGAAAACCACACAAGATCAATTTCAACTTGCCAGGATAAGTATTCACATCGCCAATTGCAAAAACGCCTTCAATATTTGTCGCATAATCAAATGTATTATCCACAACAATCGCATTTTTTTGAATTTCCAATCCCCAATTTCCAATCGGTCCTAACTTTGGCGTTAAGCCAAATAATGGAATAAAATGGTCTGTTTTCTTGATACTTTCACCTTGTTTTTTGTGCTTAATTGTCACTTGTTCCAAGTATTCTTTACCATTTAAACCTGTAATTTGAGCTTCTGTAATCAAGTTAATTTTTCCAGCTTTCGCCAATTCCATCACCTTTTCCACAGAATCCAACGCACCACGGAAACTTGTTCTACGATGTACTAAAGTCACTTCTTTCGCCAGTTCTGCCAAATAAATTGTCCAATCCAAAGCCGAATCGCCACCACCAGCAATCACGACCGTTTTATCTTGATAAATTTCTGGGTCACGAATAATATATTCCACACCTTTATCTTCAAAATCAGCGATGTTTGAAATCGGTGGTTTTCGAGGTTCAAAACTTCCCAAACCGCCTGCAATTGCAACAACAGGAGCAAGGTGTTTTGTGCCACGATTTGTCGTCACTAAAAACTTTCCATCGTCCATTTTTTCTAATGTTTCCGCACGTTCGCCCAACGTAAAACCGGGTTTAAATGGTTCAATTTGTTTCATCAAATTGTCCACTAAATCCCCAGCTAAAATATCAGGATAACCGGGGATATCGTAGATTGGTTTTTTGGGATAAATCTCGGACAATTGCCCACCAGGTTGCGGCAACGCATCAATTAAGTGACAATGCAGTTTCAACAATCCTGCTTCAAAAACGGTGAACAAACCCACAGGTCCAGCACCTATAATTATAATATCTGTTTCTACCATGATTTTTTTATTTTAGATGTGAGATATGAGACTTGAGATGTGAGATTTTTAAATATGGAAATGAAAATCTCACATCTCAAGTCAATTAAATAGTTTGCAAACGTTTCTTCGGAAAATGCAAACCACATTCTACCTTTCCTTTTCCTTTCCAACGCCCTTCTCGGTGTTGTCCTTTGAACGTACATTGTTCACAACCGACTGAGGCATAACCTTGACTTTTTAGCGGATGTTCGGGAATGTTATATCGGATTTTTGCCGATTTCAATTCCAGTTCCGTAATGTCAATCAAAGGATAAAACTTGATGATGTCGCCTTGCTGTTCAAAAACATTTAAATTTTCTCTAAACGATGACTGAAAACCCATCAAACCCGAAATCCAAACTCGATGACTGCTTTTTGCACATTCCAAAGGCAAGACTTTATTTACATGACAACAAGTGTTAGGATCACTTTCCCAAAGTTTATTTTCTGCTGAATATCCATGTAAATATTCATCAGGTATTAAATTAGTAACATTCAGTTGATACGCTTCTGTCAGTTGATTTTTATACGCCAATGTTTCTTTAAAATGATAACCTGTATCAATAAAAAACACCTTTTGAGTCGGTCGTAATCGGCTCACCAAATTCAGCAAAAACGCTGCACTTGTACCGAACGAAGACGTATAAAGCACCTCATTTTCGGGAAAGATTTCATACAATTGCTCAATCCGTTCTTCTATCGTCAATTGCTTGAACATTTTATTTAACACTTCAATCTTTTTCGCCATGTTTTTAATTTTAACTACTTCCATTAGGTTGAACTCCGTCGAATTTCGGAAAAAATCGTCAACCGTTTGCCGTCAATCGTCTGCCGTTTTATTTAATTTTGTCTATCGACTAAGGAAGCCGTCAATTCGTTAAGTGCTTTTACTTTTGCTTCAAAATTGCCTTTCAAATTATCCCTTACAATTTTCAAATTTTGTAATAAATCGCCTGTTTCCTTTGGCAATATTTCTTCTAATAATTGTCGGAAACGCTTTGCAAAAGTTGGTGATTTTCCATTCGTCGAAATCGCTACTTTCAGGTCGCCTCGTGTTACGATTGAACCCAAATAGAAATCACACAAATCAGGTGTATCAGCGACATTGACCAATATTTTATAAGTCTTTGCCGCCTTTTGTACCACAAGGTTCACTTCCTTAAAATTCGTTGCCGCAATCACTAAGTCAAAACCGTCAACGTCTGTTACTTCAAATGCTTTTTCAATCACTTTTATCTTTGCATTCGGATTATTTTTTAATAATGCTCGAACAGGCGGCAAGACTTCTTTTGCGACAATTGTAATATTCGCTTCAGGACTACTTTTGAGGATAAACCGTAGTTTTTCCTCGCCAACTTCACCTGCACCAACAATCAATAATTTCAACTGATGCAGTTTTAAAAAAATCGGATATAAAGGATTTTGACTCATCGTTTTTCATTTTTAATCGTTACCAAATAATCCAATGCCAACTGCGGATGTAAGCCAACAACTTCACCAATGACAATAATTCCAGGCGTTCCAATTTGTTCCGCTTCCGCAATTTTTACGATAGAATTGACCGTTCCCAAAGCAATTTTTTCATTGTCCCAAGAACCATTTTGAACAATCATAACAGGCATTTCACCCTTACCTTGTTGCCTAAATATTTCGGTGATTTGTCGCAATTTCCGAATACCCATCAAAATCACAATCGTAGCTGAAGTCTGAGCCGCAATCTGAATATCATTCGATAATTTTCCGTTTCGAGTTGTTCCAGTCATTACCCAAAAACTCTCGTTAATTCCACGACGAGTTAACGGCACATTTTGCAAAGTCGTCAAAGAAGTTGAAGCCGAAAGCCCAGGAATAACTTCTGTTTCGATATTGAAATTATGAGCGTAATCAATCTCTTCATGTCCCCGACCAAAAATGAACGGATCGCCACCTTTCAGTCTTACAACATTGCCATAGTTCAAGGCATTTTGTACCAACATCAAATTGATTTCATCTTGAGAATAAGCGTGTTTGTTCGCTCGTTTTCCCACATAAATTTTAATCGCATTCGGTGCTTCGTCCAACAATTCTCGATTGACCAAGGCATCATATAAAATTACATTTGCCTGCTGAATTGCTGTCAATCCTTTCACCGTTATCAAGTCTGCATCACCTGGACCTGCACCAACAAGCGTTATTTTTGAATTTTTCATTTTCCATTTTGTGTTGAGGTGTTGAAGTGTTGAAGTGTTGATGTTGTTGATTAAACATCAACACGGCAGCACATCAACACATCTTATGCCTTATAATATTGATCAACTACCAACTTTTCTTCCTGACTTTCAACCAGTTGATTTTCTCTAAACGTCAAGACTTGTTGAAAAAATCGAGTAGCTTCATGCAGATAATGCTCTGCAAAAACCTCTGTCGGTGTTGTTTTTTTGAAGCGTAAAACGTGATTCACAAAATCCGTTTCAAACTGAAAAATCTCGGTATCAACAAAGTGTATTTGAAAATCATTGAGAATACTGATTTGTGTATTACACTTCACATCAATACTCAACAACAAGGCTTTCGCCCCAATAACAAAACCGCTGTAAGCGTGATAAGAACTATCGCCAAAAGCGGCATTTTTGAAAGCTATTTTCGCATTTTCCAGTTTATCTTCTGCGTCTTGAATAATCGTTCCAACGACATCATAAGCGACACCAGCACATTCTCCAATACCGATTTCACGGACATAATCGTGTGTTTGTCCCCAATCGAAAAAGTCCTCTTTTTGAAGTTCGGACGTATCGGCAAGCGGCTTTAATAATTGATGAAAATACTTTTTACCTTGGCGACGATAATAATTGTTGAAAATCTCGTTTTCAGTTTTGTTATTTTCAAAATCAGTCAATAGTGAACGTAAAGCTTCTAATATTTTTTTAGTTGGTAACTTGATAATTTTATCCGCAATTTTTCCTGTTCCATCAGGATTCAATCCGCCACCTAACAAGATTTGCATTGCAGGAATAATCAAGGCTTTTTTCTTAATTGAACTACCATGAAAACCAATTTGAGCCGCAGTATGCTGACCACAAGCGTTCATACAACCACTAATTTTTATTTTCAAAAATTGGTCGTGAATCAAGTGCGGAAATTCTGCCCAAATCAATTGTTCGATGTGTTGTGACAAGCCTGTACTATTTGTCACCGCTAAGTTACAAGTGTCTGTACCAGGACAAGCAGTTACATCGGCAATCGAATCAAAACCAGCTTCTGCCAAGCCAATTGAGTTTAACGCTGTGTATAAATACGGCAAACCATCCGCTTCCACATATCGCAATAAGAAACCTTGATTTACGGTAACTCGAATATCGTCAGCCGCATATTTTTTGATAATTTCGGCAAACTGTCGAGCCTTTTCAGCGTGAATATCTCCTAATTGAACTTTGACATAAACACCAAAATATCCTGACTGTTTTTGCTCAAAAACATTCGTTTCTTTCCACAAATTATATGAAGTATCGTGCGACCAATTCAAAGAATGAAAATTGTTTTTTGGCAATTCAGTAGGCTCAAAATCATCGGTTTTAATAGGAATTGTTTGTTGTGTTAAGCCTTGTAATTCTTCATTAACCAAATCCAGCCAAGCAGCTAAACCTAATTTTTTTAATAAAAATTTCATACGAGCCTTAAAGCGTTTTTCACGTTCTCCATATCGGTCAAAAACTCGAATTGCAGCTTCCATGAACGGTAATAATTTTTCTTCTTCCAAAAAGTCAAACGCTTCGTGTGCTTCCATCGCTTGAGCACCTAAACCACCAGCTACTAAGACTTTAAAACCACGTTTTTCAACACCATTTTCAATCTTCACTTTTGGAATCATTCCAAAATCATGGAAATATGCAAATGCAGAATCTGCTTCACTTGACGAAAATGCAATTTTGATTTTTCGTCCCATTTCTTGACAAATCGGATTACGTAAAAAATACTCAAACGCAGCGTGTGCATAAGGTGTAACGTCAAATGGTTCATTCGGGTCAATTCCTGCAATCGGCGAAGCCGTGATATTTCGAACAGTATTTCCACAAGCTTCTCGTGCGGTTACGTTTTTCTCTGCCAATAATTCCCAAATCGTAGGCGAATCATTCAGCTTCACATGATGATATTGAATATCTTGTCGAGTTGTCAAGTGCAAGTTGCCAGGCGTAAACCTTTCGGACACATCGGCAATTCTGACTAACTGCTCGGTCGTGATTTTTCCGTAAGGAATTTTGATACGAAACATCTGCACACCTAATTGTCGCTGTCCATAAACACCTCGTGTCAAGCGGTAATGTTTGAAGCGTTCTTCATCCATTTTTCCCGTTTGGAACGCATTGATTTTATATTTTAATTCCGCAATATCTTTTTCAGCTTCAGGCGAAATCGTTAATGTTTTAGAATCGGTTTTCATTAATTTTATATTTAGAATTTTAAATTTTTCCAGTAGCGGCTGTCTTTAGCTGCTGCAATAAATGATTAAAATAAAAAGCCCTTTCAAGGATTAAATTTCCTTGAAAGGGCTTGTCAATACTTACGTACAGACATAACTTACCTATCGTCACAAGGAAACTCGTGAAGTCCAATGCAGCAACAACAACAATGATTGTCGCAAATGATTATGTTTAAATTTGGAATAATCATATCAGCTTGAATATTTTAGGTAGGTAAAAAAAAAATCTTTTCAAGGTCGTATTAGGACTTACCTCGAAAAGATTTTGAATATTAAAAATTATCAATAAATCAGCAATCGAAGTAAATTCATTCACAACGACAACAGCAACAATTGTTTGTTTTATTGATAAATATTTGCATAATTGTATTTTATTGAAATTAAAATTATTTTAATGAAACAATTTAATTTAATCATTATGCTAATAAAACAACTGTTTGATTAACATAATGCAAATGTAATAGTAGAAAGTTTACAATTGCAAATTTAGATACTGTTTTTTATATGGATTTTAATGTGATGCACATCACATTATAAAAATTGAGTTTTATAATTATATATGCGTTATTTTTAAAGCCTTGAATACTAATGGATTACATTGTGCAATTACTATATTAATTGAGTTTATAACGCAAAAGCGAATTTGTGTTAATATTTTCAAAATCTAATATTTTTAAAAAAAATGAGTGATTATTTATAATAAACTTCATTAAAAAGGTTCTTTAAAAACACTCATTTTTTGTCCACATTCTGACAACTCCACATGAAATGTTAATTCTTTAGCCTACCTTTTCAACTATATCACTTGTTTTGTCATAAAATATTCATCAACTTACGGACAAACGAAAAACTTTAATTATTTGTATTGAAAATAACAATCAAACCATATTAACAATCTAACAATCATTCTATATGCACATTGCCATTATTGGAAACGGAATTAGTGGAATTACCGCAGCTCGATTTATTCGTAAACTAAGCGATCACAAAATCACTGTTATTTCTTCTGAATCGGAGTATTTTTACTCTCGAACTGCTTTGATGTACATTTATATGGGACATATGCGACAACAAGATACGCAACCTTATGAACCGTATTTTTGGAAAAAGAATCGTATTGATTTGAAAAAAGCACGGGTTGAAGCGATTGATACAAATCAAAATACGCTTTGGTTTCAGGATGAAACAAAATTGGAATACGATAAACTTATCATCGCAACTGGTTCTTCTTCCAATAAATTTGGTTGGCCAGGACAGGATTTAAATGGTGTCGGTGGTTTGTATTCGCTTCAAGATTTAGAAAAAATTGAAAAATATAGCAAAGATTTAAAACGTGCCGTTATTGTTGGTGGTGGATTGATTGGAATTGAGTTGGCGGAAATGTTTCATGCTCGAAGCATTCCTGTTACCTTTTTGGTGCGTGAAACAAGTTTTTGGAATAATGTCATGCCGCCAGAAGAATCGAATATGATTAATCGTGAAATTAGAGATAATCATATTGATTTGCGATTGCAAACGGAATTGAAAGAAATCGTTGATGATGGAAATGGCAATGCTTGTGCCGTGATTACCAACGAAGGCGAACGCATTGAATGTGGTTTTGTTGGTTTAACTGCTGGTGTTCATCCAAATATTGGTTTTGTGAAAAATTCTGATATTGAAACCAAAAGAGGAATTTTGGTGAATGAATATTTGCAAACCAGTATCGAAAATGTCTATGCAATTGGCGATTGTGCTCAAATGCTTTTTCCAAACCCAGGTCGTCGTCCTATCGAAGCGATTTGGTACACTGGCAAGATGATGGGCGAAACGGTTGCTCATACTATTTGCGGAAACGCAATAAAATACAAACCTCGGTTATGGTTTAATTCGGCGAAGTTTATGGACATCGAATATCAAGTTTATGGAACGGTTCTCGCTCGACCTGCGGAAAATCATGCTTCTATTTATTGGGAACATGAAAGCGGCAAAAAGTCGATTCGCATTGTTTATGACAATGAAAATGGGAATGTTTTAGGTTTTAATTTGATGGGAATTCGATATCGTCACGAAGTTTGTGAGAAATGGATTTTGGAAAAAACACACGTTGAAACGGTTTTACAAAATTTAGGCTTAGCCAATTTTGACCCTGAATTTTATAAGGAATATGAACAGGAAGTTGTTCGGCTTTATAATCAGCAAACTGGGAAGAATTTGCAATTGAAGCAACGACGAAATCTTAATTCGGTTCTCAGATTTTTGAAAATAAAAGCATAATTAATTAAAAAAATAACTTCACAATCTAAAAAGCTCAATAGAATTTCGTCATGCTGAATTTATTTCAGCATCTCCTAAACATTTGAAAATCAATATTTGAAAAAGTTAAAACTTTGTGTTTTTATATCTGGGAGATGCTGAAACAAGTTCAGCATGACGAAAAAGTTTAGTTTTTTAGATTGTGGAAGAATATTATATAAAAAATGAATAATACAGACAACAGTTTATCCATAGCAGCTTCCGCATTTACACTAAATGCGATGCAGAAAGTCGGTTTAGCCATTGGTGGAATCGGTTTATTGATTCTATTTGTAGCCTTAGGTTACACGTTTCCGAATCCAACTTTACCGTTAGTAATTTCTTTATCAACGATTACTTTAGGAACAGTAATTTATGCTCACGCAACGTATTCACATTTGCTCACCGAGAAATCGGGACAAGCATCAGGCATAAAAAATAATGGAATTTGGTTTAAATCACTAACGAATAAAGGTGCATTGGCTTGGATTTCAGGTATTGTGATTACAGGGTTTTACGTGATTTTATATTGGTTTCCACAATACTTAGGATTAGCAGTAGCTGAAGGTGCAGCGAATACCGGTTTAGTCGCTTTGTTTGACCCTTTGAGTCAAGCATTGGCAGGAAAAGCAGCCAGTCAATGGTTTGTTTATGGTGCGTTATATACAGTTGCGATTTTGGCATTAGGTTATAAATTTATTTTGAAATATAGACACAATAAATATCAGCAAATACGAACGATTTCCGTGATGTTTTTCCAATTAGGTTTTGCATTTATGTTGCCAGCGATTTTGGAATCATTGAATCAACCGTACTATAACTTTGCGAATATGTGGCCTTTGAACTACTATTTCTTTGATGATTGGCACTTACAAGGAATGATTGATAGCGGAGCTTTAGGTTTGTTTATGATGATTTTTGGGATTGCAATGTTTTTGTTGATTTCTCCAATTTTGACGTATTTCTATGGAAAACGTTGGTATTGTTCGTGGGTTTGTGGTTGTGGAGGATTAGCAGAAACTGCTGGTGATCCGTTCCGTCAATTGTCAGACAACTCGATGAAAGCCTGGAAAATTGAACGTTGGATGATTCATTCGGTTTTGGTATTTTCTGTGGTTATGACTGCTGCGGTTTTGTTTAGCGTTTTGCATGATAGCGGAAAAGGGTTTTGGGTTTCTAAACCGATGTTTGTTGGGATTTTAGTGGCAATTATTGGTGGATTCGCTGCGATTTTATATTTCAAACCTAAATTTTTCAAACAATTAGATAAAAAAATCTTGCCTTACGTTTATGGAATTGGTGGATTTTTGGCGGTTTGGAGTATTGTGATGTTGGTTTCTGGTCAATACAATTTGTTCTTTGTCGATAGTTATGTTTTGCGTTCTAATTATGGATTTTTGATTGGTTCTGCTTTTTCGGGTGTTGTTGGTGTTGGTTTTTATCCGATAATGGGAAGTCGTGTTTGGTGTCGCTTTGGTTGTCCGATGGCTGCGGTTTTGGGTTTACAACAGAAGTTTTTCTCTCGTTTCCGTATTACGACGAATAGCGGACAATGTATTTCTTGTGGCAACTGTTCGACTTACTGCGAAATGGGCATTGACGTTCGTGCTTACGCACAAAAAGGTCAGGACATTGTTCGGGCTTCTTGTGTTGGTTGTGGGATTTGTGCAGCGGTTTGTCCTCGTGGCGTTTTGCGTTTAGAAAATGGAAGTGATGATATTGATGTAAGAGCGGAAGAAGTGAGAGCTTTGCATATTTCTACTGATGGTGGAATTAAATTAGAGATGTAATATTTATTCCATCCCGAGTATTCGGGATGCCTATTCATATTGAATTTTTTCAAGGTTCTTAGACAGGTTTACCTTTTTTGGTGAACCTGTCTATATATTTTATACCTTATACTTAATTAAAACGGTTTGCGTTTTTTACCACCTTTTTTCTTACGTTTTCTTGAATCTCCAGATGACATTTTATTATCGAAACGATGATTGCTGCCACCACGTTTTCCTTTATAGCTTCTGTCGCCTCTTCCATCTCTACGTTTTGGGCGAGGTTTTGCAGCTTCTGCATTTACATCGAACTTCTTGAAACGTAGCCCATTAAAAGCATCTGCAACATCGTCCGCAACATCATTTTCTACTTCAAAGAAAGAGAACGATTTCATGATGTCGATTTGTCCAACATTAACACGTTCATTTTTGAAAGCCTTATTGATAAGCGTAATAATATCTTTTGGTGTCGCACCATGTTTTTGACCAATATCTAAGTGGAAACGGCTGAAGTTAGCATTGTCTCTACGACTTCTTCTATCACCTCTATCATTTCTATCACCTCTATCTCTACTATTAGAAGTAACATTTAAATCTGCTGCGTTTTCATAATATTTCAGAAAACGATTGAATTCCAATGATACAAATTGCTTGATGATTTCCTCTTTGGATAAATCTTCTAATTTTTCGTAAATAGCAGGTAAGAAATCTGAAATTTCGTCTTCTTTGACTTCAACTTTTTTAGTCTTACCAATGAAATGAAGTAACTGTGTTTTACAAATTGCTTCTCCTGATGGAACAAGTTGTTTTGTAAAGTTTTTACTTACCATTTTTTGAACGGCACGTAATTTTCCTTGTTCACGTCCATGAATGATTGTAATTGAAGTTCCTTCTTTTCCTGCACGACCTGTTCTACCACTTCGGTGAACGTAAACTTCGGGATCATCAGGCAAGTTATAATTAATAACATGTGTCAAATCGTTTACATCAACACCTCTTGCTGCAACATCGGTCGCTACTAACAGTTGCAATTGTTTTTTACGAAAACGATTCATTACAAACTCTCGTTGTGCTTGTGATACATCGCCATGAATTGCATCGGCATTATAACCTTCTTGTGACAAAGAATCGGCAATGTCTTTCGTTTCTTGACGAGTACGACAAAAGATAATTCCATAAATATCTGGATGAAAATCGACAATGCGTTTCAATGCTGCATATCTATCTCTTGCACGAACTTGATAGTAATGATGCTCGACGTTCTTCGCTCCTGTATTCTTTGAGCCGATTGTAATTTCGGAATAATCCGACATATATTTCTTAGCAATTCGACTAATTTCTGGTGGCATTGTTGCCGAAAATAGTAACGTTTGCTTATCTTCTGGTGTACCTTCTAATATTGCATCTAAGTCATCTGAAAAACCCATTGATAACATTTCATCGGCTTCATCTAATACCAGCCATTGAATGTTAGAAAAATCCAATTGCTTACGACGAATCAAATCTAATGTTCTCCCTGGTGTTCCGACAACAACATGAACACCTCTTTTTATAGTTCTAATTTGTCCTTCAATACTTGCTCCTCCATAAACGGCTACAGAATTTACCTTTGGTAAATGTTTCGTATAACCTTCGATGTTTTTAGCAATCTGAATACCTAACTCACGAGTTGGAGAAAGGATAAGAACTTGTGGTTTCTTTACTGATGTATCTAATCGATGTAATATTGGCAAACTAAATGCCGCTGTTTTTCCTGTTCCTGTTTGTGCCAAAGCAACCAAATCTTGATCGCTATTGATAATGTGTTTAATTGCTTCCCTTTGCACTGGCGTTGGCGTCTCATAACCTTTCTCGGTAATCGCTTTCACTATTTCTGCTTTCAGCCCTAATGCCTCAAAATTCTCTAATTCTTCATTCATGCCGCAAAGATACGCTTATTTATTTTTATTTTAAGCATGTTTTGAGTCCTATTACTATTCCTTATTATTTACAAAAATATGGGTAATAATATTTCGGATAAAGACATTAATGAATACATGAAAAATAATTTGATAGATAATTAAATATCTCTTACTTATTGTCGTGAAATTTGATTTTTAAATATTCTTGTTACTTCGTAATTATGTATTTCCCACAGAGCAGCACAGAGTTTTTTCACAGAGTTGAACAGAGAAGATTATTTATGTTGTGTGTCTCCGTGGAAATCGCTGTGATACGCTGTGTGTGGGAAATAATTAAATTGAGGTTTTCAAATCTAATGCAAATGATTGTTAATCAACATGTTAGATGATTATGATTTTGCAAAAGCTATTTTTAAAAAATCAAAAAAAATACTATTTTAGTATTAGAGAAAAGCTGAATATACTGCTATTCC
>JBGCFH010000363.1:0-42414 GCA_045106825.1 Saprospiraceae bacterium
TTTATAGATTCATAAAGTGCAATTAAATCACTTTTTGTTTCTTTTTGAGCGTTTTTTCAGCAAAGAGTTATCTAAAGAGGCGGATTTTAATCCGTCTAAACGCACAATTTTGAGCTTTTTCATTTTGATGCGTTTGCCCTACAGCGAATTAGATAAGAGGCATTTTAAAAATGCCTCTTATCTCGTTATCAATTTACAATCATTCGTTTTACTATTTTTCCAATACTCGTTGTCACTTCTACAAAATAAACACCTGATTCTAAGTTAGTTACATCAATCGGATAATTTCGAAGATTCTTAATCGCTTCTTGCGAAAGAAGTTGACCAACCGAATTATAAAGACTAATATAAGTAATTGTTTCAATGCTATTTTTCAATTTTACACGAGCAACATCTGTTGCAGGATTTGGCGAAATTGTGACCATATCTTCTAATGGCTGATTTTGATAAACAATATCATAGCCTTTTAGAATCCATAAATCTGCGTCAAGCATCAATGTATCGGGTTCAAAATTAGTATTAATTGTAAATTCTTGTCCATCAAAAGTATGTTCTAAAACAAAATCTTGCGTTTGATTTCCATTTTGAATACGAATCGGTAACGGCAATTCATAAAAATCGACCGATTCATTATTTTGCGTTTGAAATATCGTTAGTTTTGTTTCGCTTTCGCTAATAATTTCCCACGAAATAGTATAACTTGGATAACCACTTCCATAGAGCCAATCATTAAAAAACGGTTTTAAATTCATTCCACTTGACTGCTCAACATGACGAATAAAGTCAGTCGATTGAGCATAACTAAACACTAATCGAGGATCATTTATAAAATTATAAATGGCATCAAAAAATGCTTCATCACCGACAATCCAACGTAAAGTATGCAACATCATCGCACCTTTTGCATAGGTTGTTGAATAGTTAAAAATTCGAGCAACCTCGGTTGTATCTTCCACGAAAACAGACAAATCGGATTTTTCTCGTGAGTTTTCCATTTGAATTTCTCGCCATGGTTTCCAATATAAATCGGGAAAAATTCGCTCATAAGCGATTCCTGTGAAGTAAGTCGCAAAGGATTCATTTAGCCAAATATCTTCCCAACTTCCGCAAGTTACTTTATTACCAAACCATTGATGTACCAATTCATGAGCAACCAACTCAAAATTATAATCTGTCATGAATGACATCGTTTGATGTTCCATTCCGCCACCTCGACTAAATTGTGCGTGTCCATATTTTTCATTAATAAATGGATATTCGCCAAAAAGCTCATTATAGATTTCCAAAAAATCTAATGTTCGTAATGCTTTATTTCTAAACCGTGCAGAATCTTCTGGATAAACATAATTTAAAACTAACAAGGAATCATTATTTGGAGAATTAAAATAATCAGAAAATTCAACATAATTCGTTACAGCAATAGCAATCAAATACGTTTCAATCAAATAGCGATGTTTCCAATGAAAAATCACTTCATTTCCTTGTTCTATTTCACTGATTAACAATCCATTAGAAGCTACTTTATTTCCCTTTGGAACAGTAACAAAAATATCTACAGAATCAATTTTATCTGCTAAACTTTGCTTACAAACCCACCAATCTTTTGCTCCATAAGGCTCGGAAAGTGTCCAAATGATTGGTTCGTTTTCATGAAAATCTTGGACAAAAGAACCAAAACCTTCGCCAGTTGATGGTTCGCCTTGATAATAAATGGTCAAACTATCTAACGTATTTTGCGAAAGCGAATTTGGCAAATTGATTTTTAAAATGTCTCGTTCACTTCGTTCAAATGTCAATTGCATTCCATGATACAAAACAGAATCAACGGTTAATGAATCACTAACATCGAAATAAATCGAATTAATATTATTTTGTTTAACCAAAAAGTAGCTTGTAATATTTCCTTTGATATAATAGATATTTGGGTCAACTTCTAACTCTAAACGATGATATTTTAAATCATAACTATTAGTCAATAACGATTTATTCAATGATTCTGAAAATTGATTATATTGACTTGCTTTAGCTTCTGCTTCTGAAATATCGCACAATTGCCAATTGTCATTTTGTGCATCAACATTTGATAAACAAAATATTATTAAAAATAAAAGTAATGTTTGTTTCATATAAATTTAATGATTCTTTGACAATTTTTGTCAGAGTGAAAATTTAATATTTTTATGTAACAATTGTCTTTAGGTCTTTAGCTGCCGTAATGGTTTTAGACAGAAAGTTTTAAGCAAAAACAGCAGCTCCGATACCTTCGGAGCTGCTATTGGCAAAAATTGACAACGAACCAAAATATATAATAACAACTATCGTATAACGGTAACTAACGTTTCATAAAATCGCTCTTCACCTCGTGGCCCAATGAGTCGAACTTTGCAAACATAAACACCATTTTTGACATGTTTGCCTGTATTATTCTTTCGACCATTCCATGCTTCATAAGCATCCGTTGTTTCAAAAATCATTTCGCCCCAACGATTAAAAATCTTCATATTGTATGCTTGAAATGCCCAAAACATTCCAGCACCCATAAAGCCATCATTGACATCATCTTCATTCGGTGTAAACGCATTTGGTAGATAAAAAGAAAATAATGGTTCAACATCAATATTTTTAATCAAAGTATCTTGACAACCACTTGGATGCGTTGCGATTAAACGAACTCTTGCTTGTCCTGTATCTGCAAATGTATGTGTCGGATTTTGTTCAAACGAAGTCGCTTCTCCATTAAAATCCCATTGCCATGCAATCGCATCAATAGATTGATCAATCAAATCAACCGTTGGATTTAATGTGCTTGGCGGATCAGGCGTATAAACAAAATCTGCCACTGGATTCGGATGAACAACCACTAAATCCTCAAAGGTTTGTGAGGCTTCACAACCAGTTGGTGATCGCACAAACAATGATAACGTATATTCGCCAACATCAGGATAAGTATGTGTTGGACTTGCGTCCAATGAAGTATCACCATCTCCGAGTGTCCAAATCGTTTGATAACCATTTATTGGATAAGAGTTATTTTCAATAGTTACCGTATATGGACTACAACCTTCGTATACAGGTTGTCCGATAAAAATAACCGGAGCAGGAAACCAATCTATCACTTGATAAAAAGTATCTGTACAACCATTAAAGTCTTCCACAAATAAGCCAACATTGTAACTTCCTGCGTCTATATATTGGTAAACGACATTTGTATCCGTTGCTATATTTCCATCTGCCAAATCCCAAGTCCAATAACGAATAGCAGTATCTCCATCAGTAGATAGACTTGTAAATTCAACTGGGCCGATTTCACAAGAATCAAATTCAGCAATAGCATTAGCCACAGGTGGTTCATATATTGTAATCAAATCCGGGAAAGTATCTGAAGCTTCACAGTTTAGTGGTGATTCAATATGCACTGAAACCGTATAAACCCCAGGGTTCGTGTAAGTATGAACTGGACTGGCATCATTTGAAAAGTTTCCATCACCCAAATCCCATGTTGTTGTGTAACCTGTGATTGGATAGGAATTATTGACAAATTCAATATCGCCAGGAGCACAACCTATAAAAGCACTTGGCACAATATCTATTATCGGTGTTGGTGCCCAAACTAAAGTTTGTATCAATGAATCGACACAACCGTTTTGATCTGTCACGGTCAATTGAACATCATATGAACCTGCATCCAAATACTGATAAACAGGATTCAGCGTATCTGCTACATTCCCATCATCAAATTCCCATAGATAATAAGCAATCGTATCACTCGGATTGCCGACCGAAGAATTATCAAAAAATGCAACGGGGCCGATAATACAAGAATCATATGTAAATGAAAAATCCGATGTCGGAGGTGGATGAACAATTACTGTTATAAATGCCGTATCTGTACAACCTGTACTTCCAGGGTTTACGACCATAGTTCCTTGGTAGGTATCGTATCCTGGAAAAGTTACAATTGGCCCTGTATTACTTGAATTAAAAGATGTTCCATTATTAAAATCAAAATTCCATTCATAACCATTGATAAACTGAGCTTGTCCACTTTGATTAATAAAATCAATGACAGTGTCACCACAGTTTTCAAGCACAAAATCTCTAAATCCTGTTTTATAATCTTCTTGAATATCTGCTTGTACAGTGACCGCACAAACTGCAACATTAAACTGAAAATCTCGCCGTAATGTGCTCAACAAAACACCATTTCGATATTCTTCCACACAGACACCTACAACATATTGCCCTGGAACCGTTGGTATTCCTGTAATAATCCCTGTTTGTGGATTAATAGTAATTTGTGGACTTCCTCCTAATGGATTTGTAGCAGATAATGGTGGAATAAATGGAACAGTAGAATATGGCGGTGCAGCTGCTGGTGCAGGCCCTGGGTTTCCTTGTTGAAAACCTGTGTATGGTGCACAAAATGAATATACCAGCGAATCTCCCTCTGGATCAACTGCACTATGATCAACATTTAATGGTTGGTTAGTACAAATTATAATTGGAGGTAAATTATTAAACTTCGCACTATTGTTACAACTTGTTTGTGCTAAATTCGAAATAAATGTAGTAAATGTACCACCATGTGAATTTGGATTAAAAATATTTGTAATCGTACTGTTCCGACAACAACGTTGATACGCAATATGATAACCACCTGGACTATAAGGTAATGTTATGGTGGTTTCATAAGTCGCTTCTTCAACACATAAGCCTGCTGGTGGAATAACACATGGATTTCCGGTGGAAACAGGAATATTATTTGGTCCATTACTAATTGGTACATAAACCGTATTAGAACCGCCACTAACTGGTACTTCTCCACCATCGCTATTGAATACACTAAATGGTGCTTGTTGGTCAAAAGGTGCGGCAGGATTTTGCTGGACTCTACAATCTCGATATACAATCATAGTGATTCTATATTGATTATTTCCCAGACATTCATAGTACATTTCACCTCCAACTAAGTGCCAAGCATCGGCAACAGTTGAAGATAATAAGACAAGTAAGATGATTTGTGATAATCGTAGAAATGTTTTCAAAATGATATTTTTTTGTGCTTATTATACAATAAAAAACAACCTAATAAAGCAGTTCAAGATATTGTTTAATTTACAGCGTTAGTATATGGTTGATTATTTGCATTCAATAATATGATGATAACAACATAAATCAATATATTGTATTATAATAACTTGATTATAAGTTAGTTACTTTTTTATCAACAAACAATTGAGTGTTACAATTGTCTTTACAGTTTTATATTCTTTGATATTTGACTTAGTTATCAAATACGTTTTAAGGAATAATTATTAAAAATAAGTATAATTTCTATGTTTTTTAACGAAGAAATTCAATCAATAGTGTTTATAATCAAAATCTGAAAGTCTTATCTTTTACCTAATCCGTACTATTTGGTAAGTTGAATATGATTTTTTTAATCATAACGTTGTTAGTTGGCTATTTGATGTCAAACAATAAAATTGAGAAAAGGGTTTTGTACTTTTAATTCTATTCCAAAATTATTTAGTAACATTTTATCAAAATAATCAAAAATAGAGATTATATCGTTTTTTTTGCCAAAACGATAAAAAATCTAACGTACTATTTTTTGTCATAGATTTTCGTAAAGTACATGGACTCATAGCGTTTTCTGTATTTTTAAAAAAAATCGTAATGAAGAAGTCCAAATGTTTTGTTAGAATACTTTAGTAGAACTGATTTAATCATTTCACGAAAGTGATTGAAACTTTTGTAAAATTATCCATCAAATGTTTAAACTGTAAAATTAGATAAAAAGTAAGTTCATTTACGAAAATTTAACATACTTCATTACGGTACTATTTCTTTTCCTTACTTTTGCAAAAAATAGCTTTTAGAACTATTTTCTAAAACATTTGGTTAAAACCTACTTAGAAATCAATTAAAAAAATAAACTATAAATAATGCTGTTTGATATAAAAGAGCATGAAAGAAAGATATTCGAACTCATCTCTAATACTGCTGCGGAATTGAATATGCCCGCTTATGTTGTTGGTGGTTATGTACGTGATAGGTTGCTTGGTCGTGCGTCAAAGGATATGGATATTGTATGTGTAGGAAGTGGAATAGAATTAGCAACTTCAATCGCTCGAAAACTTCGCCCTCGACCAAAAGTGACAACGTACAAACGTTTTGGTACTGCTATGTTGCGACATAATGACTTGGAAGTCGAGTTTGTCGGTGCAAGGAGAGAATCATATCGTCCAGACTCTCGAAAACCAACCGTTGAAAATGGTAGTTTGGAAGATGATCAGAACCGTCGTGACTTTACGATTAACGCATTGGCTGTAAGTCTTAATGAACGTAATTATGGTGCAATTGTGGATCCGTTTGATGGTTTATATCATTTGGAAGAAAAAATCATTAAAACACCATTAGCACCAGATAGAACATTTTCGGATGATCCGTTGAGAATGATGCGTGCGATTCGTTTTGCAACACAATTGAATTTTACGATTGTACCTGAAACCTTGGCTTCTATCAAAAAAAATGCGAGTAGAATTCGTATTATTTCAATGGAACGGATTACAACCGAATTGAATAAAATTATTCTTTCGCCTACTCCATCCATTGGTTTTAAGTTGTTGTTTGATACGGGTTTATTAAAAATTATTTTTCCTGAAATGCACCGATTACAAGGTGTTGATATAAAAAACGGAAAAGGACATAAGGATAACTTTTATCATACTTTAGAAGTTTTGGATAATCTTTCTCGCAATACGGATAAATTATGGCTGCGTTGGGCTGCAATTATGCACGATATTGCGAAACCTCCAACAAAACGATTTGACAAAAAAGTTGGTTGGACATTTCATGGACATGAAATCGTTGGTGCGAGGATGACATCAAAAATCTTTAAACGTTTTCGCTTACCACTCGACCACAAAATGAAATATGTGCAGAAGTTGGTAAAATTGCATTTACGACCAATTTCGTTAACGAAAGATAATATTACGGATTCTGCAATTCGTCGTTTGTTGTTTGAAGCAGATGAAGATTTGGAAGATTTGATGTTATTGTGTGAAGCTGATATTACGTCCAAAAATCCAAGACGTGTTAAACGATATTTAGAAAATTATGAATTGGTTCGAGATAAGTTGAAAGAAATCGAAGAACGTGACCACATTCGGAATTGGCAACCACCAATTTCTGGTGAAATCATTATGGAAACGTTCAATATTCCACCTTCTCGACCTGTCGGTACGATTAAAAATGCAATTAAAGAAGCTATTTTAGATGGTGATATTCTGAATACTTATGAAGCTGCATTTGAGTTTATGTTGGCAAAAGGAAAAGAAATTGGTTTGGAAAAAGCTTAAAATTTAATATCACTTTATCAGAAAATACAAAGACCTGACAGATTTTTAAAACTGTCAGGTCTTTTTTTTGATTGATAAGATCCTATTACTTACTATTTTTCTGAGCTTCTTCAATCATTTTTTTCATTTCTTCCTCTGTCATATTATTTGGATTTGGAAGTTGTGGCTGTTGTTGAGGAGCTGGAGGTAATATTTCTAATAATTCTACCTCAAAAACCAAAGTAGATTTTGGTGGAATATTTTGATTTCCTTGATCTCCATATCCAATATCAGAAGGAATTACAAATTCATACTTTGATCCAACACTCATCAAGCCAACACCTTCTGTCCAACCTTTAATAACACCATTTAATGGAAATGTAATAGGTTCTCCTCTATCATAAGAGCTATCAAATGTTTTACCATCTACAAATGTACCTTTGTAATGCACTTTTACTTGATTTTCTGGATTTGGTTTTTCGCCTTCACCTTCTGTAAGAACTTTATATTGTAAGCCACTTGGTGTTGTAATTACACCTTTTTCCTCTTTATTATCTACCAAAAATTGTTCGTTTACTATGATACGAAGGCTATCTGTTTCATTAAAATAACCTTGTAAAACTCTTACAACTATATCTTGATTAAAATTAGATTTATCTGTAAAATAATCTTTAACACCTTTTAAGTATTCATCAAGACTCATTTTATTTAATGGATCATCAATTAATTCAAAACCAGTAATGACTCCCAAATTATAACTAATATCTGAAGGAAGATCAATCGGTCCTGAAATATAAGAAGTATCAGCTTGTTTTTTAGCCATTTCTTCCATCTGATAAGCTTTACCAAAAGTTTGAATTCTTACATTTGCTGTATCAAATTCAGCTCTGTTTTCTTTTGACAAAGAGAATCCTTTCTTAACACCTTTTGAAAACTCGTCTAAATCAAGAGACTGTATCCCTTGCAATCGAGAGGTTGCGTGATAGATACCATACTGATACGCCACAGAATCAGGTACATCAAAAGAAAGAGAATACTCACCATCTTCTTGCTTATCGCCACAAGAAGTCAAAAACATCGGTGCAACAATAGCAACGATTAAAATCAATTTTAAAAATTTCATATTTTGTACTTAAAGTTTATTGAGTCTCGAAATCTTGTCCTTTTCGATATGACTCATTTCTATTATTTATTTTGAATGACAATATTTGTCAATTTTTTTGCAAAAGTAAGCAATTATTTAAGGAAAATATTGAGAATTTCACTTTGCTTTTAATTTCCACCAAATCCTGTAATCCGAAAGTATAAATTGACAATCATAATCGCACCCAAAAGCATGGAAACATACTTTAACCAGCCATTATTCGCACGAAAGTCATCTATCTTACGCTGTTGTTCCTTTGTTTTACCTTTAAAGTAACCTATCATATATAAATAAAAATAGACTGCAATTCCTAATAATGCTAATTCCCAAATTAAACCTAACACTTCTTTCATAATCTAAATCTCATTTTTTTAAAAACGATTGCGAAAATACAATTTATTCCGTCAATCAATATTCAATATTACGCTTTAAGATAATCTTTAGTAATTTTGGGATTATTTGTACGTTCTAATAAATGTTAGAACACATCGCTTTTAGTTTCGGGATGAGATGTTAGACTTTTTCGGAGTAACTTAATTTTTTACTTAAAAGCTAATATTCTAACCAAAATTCATACTATACTTAAAATCATACTATCAAAAATGCAGAAAATACTATTTATTACAATCCTTTTAATAAGTTCGACTCAATTATCAATCGCTCAAGATGAGGATTATTATGTAGATGATTATGAGCCAACAATTATTTATGAAGACTTTATTTATAAACCAACTATAAAAAGTGCGTTGTTGCATCAAGATGGCTTATTGATTAGTCAACCGAT
Source organism: Saprospiraceae bacterium (assembly GCA_045106825.1). Classification (GTDB taxonomy): domain Bacteria; phylum Bacteroidota; class Bacteroidia; order Chitinophagales; family Saprospiraceae; genus CAWVWD01. The sequence continues at coordinate 9,272 of JBGCFH010000363.1, forward strand.
TGTTAGCCTTTCGGGAATGGATGTTTTACGATTATCATTTGATGACATTACGGATGAAATTGCGGATTATTATTACACTATAATTCATTGTAATTCAGATTGGACTCCAACAGAAAATCTGACTGAAATGGAATATATTGATGGTTTTTCTAATGAACGTATTCGAGATTATGAATTTTCATACAATACTTTAACCGATTATGTACATTATGAATTGACACTTCCTAATGACGATTTTAGCTGGACAAAATCTGGAAATTACCTTTTAGTCATTTATGAAGATGAAGATATGGAAAATCTGGTTTTGACAAAGAGATTTATGGTCGTTGATAGCAGAATGGAAATCAGTTCAAAAATCGAACAACCATTGGGATTTTCGCAAGCTCGAAAAGCACAAGAAATAGATTTCACGGTCAATCATAAGGGAATGAGAGTAAGCAATCCGCAGGTTGAAATCAAAGTCGTGCTTTCACAAAATGGTCGTTGGGATAATGCAATCACAGGTTTAAAACCACTTTTTGTCCGTAATGAAGAGTTACTTTACAATTATCAAAATAAAATTGTCTTTAAAGGTGGAAAAGAATATCGTCATTTAAATTTACAAACAACTCGCTATCGAACCGATAAAATGAAACGCATTATCGAAGATGTTGTAGATGGAAATATCATTGAGTTGGTGGATGAATTTCCTCGATTAAGTGTTCCTTACTTATTTGAAAATGATTTGAATGGAAAATATGTTATTAATAATGAACACGAAGATGAACCCGAAACGGAAGCTGATTATATTTGGACGCATTTTTACCTAAAAAAACCAGTTGAACTTGACGGCGGCGATGTTTATCTTTTTGGTGGAATGACCGAGTTTCAGATTGATCCAACGTTTAAAATGAAATATGATGCAACCAATAAACGCTATCATGCAAGGGTTTTTCTCAAACAAGGTTTTTATAATTATCAATATGCATTTGTGAGTGATGCCGAACCTGATGAAGTTGATTTGAGCGAAATCGAAGGTGATTGGTATGAAACAGAAAACGATTATTATATTTTCGTATATTATCGACCTTTTGGAAGTCGTTATGATCAGTTAGTTGGCTTACGTCAAATAAATACAAGGGAATAACGTACTGCTAAGTTGTACTTGGCAGCCAAAACATGAATAGCTGCCGAGTACAAATCGGCTGTACTTTTACATCACAAATTGCAACTTCCCTTTCCTTTCTGCTCGTGCAATCGCCAAATTAATCAATTCATCCATCAGTTCTGTTTGTGAAATACCTGAATATGCCCACAATTGTGGATACATACTAATATTTGTAAAACCTGGAATTGTATTAATTTCATTCAAAAAATATTCTTTGCCTCGCAAGAAAAAGTCAACTCTCGCCATTCCTTCACACGCTAAAATTTGAAATATTTTTATAGCAGCCTCACGAATCTCATCCGTCAAATCTGCTGGAATATTTGCTGGCAATTGCGTTTTGCTACTTTCATCATTATACTTTGCATCATAAGAATAAAAATCTTGTGTTGGTAAAATTTCGCCTAAAACGGATGCTTTCGGATATTCATTACCCAAAACAGCACATTCGATTTCTCGACCGTCAATAAACGCTTCAATCAATATTTTTGTATCAAAACGAAACGCTTCTATTAATGCTTCATCGTATTCTGCCGCATTTCTAACTTTAGAAACACCAACGGAAGAACCAGCGTTACAAGGTTTCATAAAAACTGGCGTTCCTAACTTTTTAGTAACTTCCTCATAAGTCGGTTGTTGTTCCCTCCATTTATATAATGTCATCGAATCAGCAACACGAATACCTGCTTCAATTAATAATCGTTTGGACAAATCTTTATCCATTCCGACAGAAGAACCCAAAATTCCTGGTCCAACATAAGGTAAATCTAACATTTCCAGAAAACCTTGTAAACTGCCATCTTCGCCATACGTTCCATGAATAATTGGAAAAATCACATCTAAAGATTTGATGTCTAATTTATTTCCAATTTTGACCAAATCACCAGCACTCAAACCATCATTTGATAAAATATTTTCATCATTTTCAGTTGTTTCTTCGGTTGGATTTTGGACACCTTTTTGCCAATACCAAACGCCATCTTTACTAATTTTAATGAGCTGAATATCGTATTTTTCTCTATCCATTGCATTCACAATATTTTTTGCAGAAGCAATAGATACGTCATGTTCGGCAGATTTTCCACCATATAATACACCAACTTTTAGTTTCATTTTTCATAAGTAATAGGTAATAGGTAATAGATAATAAGTAATAAGTAATAAGTCGTCGAACGTATTAATTATATCCGATGATTTATTACTTATTACCTATTACCTATTACTTATTACCTACAAAAAAGCTTTTTCAATCTTCATTCCTCTTGAGCCTTTTGCCAAGAAATAATGATTTTTATAATTTTGTTTATTTAAATATGTTGCCACTTCATTGCTTGTCATAAAGTGTTGACAATCAATTAGTTTTTTATGTTTTCCAAATAATTCGCCTACGATAATTACTTCTTTAAAGCTACGATTTTGAAGTGTTAAAACCATCGCTTTATGTTCTTCATCTTCCGTTTCACCGAGTTCATACATATCACCTAAAACCACGATTTTATTATCATGTGGAAATTCATCAAAATCCTCAATCATCGGTAACATACTACTCGGATTTGCATTATATGCATCTAATAAAACCGTGTTTTCTTTCCAAGAAATAATTTGCGAACGATTGTTATCTGGAATATAATTTTCTATTGCATTTTTGATTAAATCTTCTTCTACATCAAAATATCTTCCGATAGTAACCGCTGACATAATATTAAACAACTGAAACGAACCAAATAAGTGTGATTTGATTTCAAAAGTATTCGTTTTCAGTGTTTTATTGTCTTGAATATTTATATTAATAAATGGAAATTTCTCTGTAATTGAACCTGTTTGAACTTGCTTTCCGCTGATTCGTTCAGGTGTTTTTCCATAAAAAACACGTTCTATATTATTAGAGATATTGAATAAAGTCTGGTCATCAGCATTAACAAAAGCGATTCCGCCATTATCACGGAAAAAGTCAAATAACTCTTTATTCGACTGAATCACACCTTCGATAGAACCGTAACCTTCTAAGTGATCTTTGCCACAGTTTGTTACAATTCCAAAATCTGGCAAAGCGATATTACACAAAAATTCGTGTTCACCGATATGATTTGCACCTAACTCAATTACTGCAAAATCATAGGTCTCATCTAACCATAATAAATTCAACGGAACACCAATTTCGTTATTAAAATTCTTGTAAGTGCTGTACGTTTTATATTTGGAAGCTAAAACACTGTGTAACAATTCTTTTGTAGTTGTTTTTCCATTAGAACCGACAATTGCGATAAGTTTTAAATTTGTTAATTGTTGCCGATGATATTTGGACAATTCTTGTAAAGTCACTAAAGAATCCTCAACCAAAATACATTGCTCATTAATTTTAAATTCAGGATTATCAATCACAGCATAAGTTGCACCATTTTCAAAGGCTTTCGCAACAAAACGATTGCCATCAAAATTTGCTCCTTTCAATCCAAAAAACAGGTCATTTTCTTTTATCGTTCGAGTGTCTGTACTAACATTTTCACAACTTGTAAAAATTTTATATAACTCACTAATTTCCATTTTCCGTTTTATTTGTCGATTTAGACAATAGTCTAAAATTATAATATTACAATAATAAAAATAAATATGTTATATGTAACAATAATCAATTCTAAAAATCTGAAAAATATACGATTAACACGCTCCTACTCTATTTATTTTATTAATTATCATACTAATAATCAATGAGTTATCTAATTTAAATATTTTTTTTCATTTTATTTGTAACAAACTTAAAACTCGAATCGTCACCTTATCAAATCGCCGAAGATTCGGGATGTTGCAAAAAAATCAACACAACCGAAAACAGTCGGAATAACAAAACAGAAACACTTTAAATGAATTATTTACAACATTTTAAATCTGAAATTTTACCAATGAAAGAGAAATGCTTTCGGGTAGCGAATCGCATTACAGGCGATGTGTCAGAGGCGGAAGATGTCGTTCAAGAAGTATTTATTAAGGTGTGGAATATGAGAGATACTTGGTCAAATTATGCTAACCTTCAAGGTTGGACAATGCAAATGACGAAGAACAAAGCGATTGATAAAACTCGGTCGAAGCATCGTAAAACAACGTCTTTGGATGGTGTTTATAATATGCCTCAAACTGGAAAATCGCCTGAACAATCAGCAGTTTTATCAGATACAATGCAGCAAATTAAGAAGTTAATGTCAACATTGCCTGAGAAACAACGCAATGTTATGCAACTCCGAGATTTTGACCAATTCACGTATCAAGAAATTGCGGAAACGCTAAATATTCCGATGAATCATGTCAAGGTAAATTTGTCGAGAGCAAGAAAAACTGTTCGACAAGCTTTAATTGAAATATCGTCTGTTGGAAACTAAAATGTACAGGAAATTATTAAATGAGTAAAATGAAAAACTATAAATACATATCAACTTTATTAGATAAATATTGGGAAAGTGAAACTTCGTTACACGAAGAGGAACAATTAACAAAGTTCTTTTCTGAAAATGAAATCACAGAGATTCCAGTAAAATTCCAAGCTTTTCGGTCTCTATTTTTGGCGAAAGCCGAAGTAAGTAAACCTCACTTAAATAAAGATTTTGATTTGAATATTTTGACGATGATTGCTGAAGAAAACATGATGCAATCTGACGCTAAAGTCGTTCAAATAAACACGGATAATCAAAAAAGTGAAGTTCGTCGATTACGTTGGATGGCAGGAATTGCAGCAAGTGTCGCTTTATTATTAGCCGCTTATATTTTCATACCAAAAACAAATGAAAATAGTGTCATTGTTCAAGAAACAGAATTGACGGAAGAAGAAAAAGCAGAAGCTTTAAAGGCATATAAGCAAGCAAAAGCAGCTTTGTTTTTTGTATCTGCAAAGATGAATGAAGGCACTCAAAAAGCAGCAGAAGGAATGAGTAAAGTCAAAGATTTGGATAAGGTTTTGGAAGAATTGGAGTAATGAATGATTGTGTCGCTTCGCTGATTGCTAATCGAATTTTCGTAAAAAAAACAATCATACAATCACACAATCAAATTAAGGAAATAATCAACTATTAAATAACGAATCGGTTGCTGATGCAATATCAGCGACCGAAATTAAACAACAAAAATTATGAAATACGGAATGTTAATCATGGCATTTTTGATGCTATCAATCAGTGGATTTTCTCAAGCGGATGCTATTTCAACTTATTTTAGTAAGTATCAAGAAGATACAAGTTTTACGGTCGTGTATATTAGTCCGAAAATGTTTGAGATGATTTCAAAATTGGCGGAAGATGAAATCGAACCTGAAGTACAACAAGTTATTAAAGATTTGAAAGGTTTACGAATATTGACAACGGAACGTAACGGTATGAAATACTATAATGAGGTGACAAAAAAATTAAATCTAAAAGCTTACGATGAGTTGATGACAGTACGAGATGGAGATAGTAATGTCCGATTTGTAGTAAAAGATAATGGCGATATTATTGAGGAGTTACTGCTTTTGGTTGGTTCAGAAGAAGAATTTGTAATGATTAGTTTTGTTGGAAAAATTAACTTAGAGAAAATAGCTAAACTTGCAAACTCTGCGGATATTGACGGCTTAGAACATTTAGAAAAAGTAGGTCAAGATTAGTTTAACAAATTTTCTCAATTTTGATTAGCAATATGTTGTATTTTGCAACATATTGCTAACCGTATTTAACAAACCAAAAAATGAAGCAGTTATTTTTAATTTGTAGTTTGCTTGTCTTTTCCAGTTCTATTTTTGCACAGCAAAGTGTCAAGAAGTTTTATAATAAATATAAGCATAAAAATGATGTTACTTCTGTAAAAGTACAAGGCTGGATGATTAAGTCTGTTTTGGCTTTTGTGGAAGATTTTGAAGGCGATGATATTGTGAAGAAAGTAACAAAACTACGTGTTTTGACGATGGAAAATGGAAATTTAGTCGCCCCAAAAGATTTCAATCAATTAGTAAAAGATGCTAAATCAGAAGCCTTTGAGGATTTAATGACGATTCGTGATGGCACAACAAATGTTCGATTCATGATTAAAGAAAATGAAAAGAAAATCAAAAATTTATTAGTATTAGTTAGTGAATCCGATGAATTTGTTCTGATTAGTTTAGAATGCAATTTAAAATGGAAAGACTTGAAAAATATAGATTTTGATAAGATTAATGGCGGTGAAGTTTTTGAAAAACTACCAGCAAAAAAAACAGATGTACCGAGAGCTTAGTACATTGTAAATTAAATAGATTTACAATGTACTTAGCACCGTTTACAAATGTGATTTTTATTAAAAAACAAGAGTATGTTTAAAATTTGTTTTTGAGCTAAAAGATAGGATTTAAACATACTCTAAAGTAAGGGAACAAATCAAATTATTTTATTCACAATTTGTTGCTAATAATTTATTGACTTCTTGTCCATATTTTTCTTCAAAACCTAATGCTTTCGCTTTCGCTAAATCGGCACACATTGCTTCTTTATTGGCGGAAGCCAAATGAACTAATGCACGATTTCTAAAAGCATAAGCATTTTCTGGAAACAATTCTATGGACTGATTAATATCTTCAATTGCAGATTCAAAATCTTTGGCTTGATACTTTGCAAATCCACGATTATTATATACAAATGCTTGGTTATTGGCAGGAATATTTTCATCAAAAGTTGTAATGATTTTGGTATAATCCTTAACAGCTTGTTCAAAATTGTCGGCTAATGAATACGTAAAAAAATCTGCTCTGGCTTCATAAGCAAAATTATAGTCAGGATTGATTTCGATAGCTTTGTCCAAATCTGCCAAAACTGCATCATAATTACGCAATCGTTTATTCAAAATCGCACGATAAACGAAACTTTCCTCATCGTTATCATTAAGCGTAATTAGTTTATCAAATTTTCCGATTGCTTCTTCATTTTTGCCCAAACTGTATAATGTATTGGCTTGAATTCTAATCAAATCCAAGTTTTTATTATCGTTCTCAATTGCTTTATTAATATCTTCTAAGGCTTTTTCATTTTCACTAATCTCTTTGTACATCGTACCTCGATACGCAAACGCTTGGAAATAATCTGGATTCAACTCAATTGCTTTATTCATCGCTTCGATACCTTCAAGTGGTTTATTTAAGGCAAAAAGAGAACGACCTTTAATCGTCCAGGCAAAATAATCTTGTGGATTATCATTCAAAACATTATCTACGGTCGTTAATGCTTTTTCAAATTGGTTATCATTAAAATAATTTACAGCATCTTCGATGGTGATGGCTTTTTCCTCTTGACAAGCCTGAAATACAGTAAAGGTGAGTAGTAAAGTAAATAGTAAAAATTTTTTCATTTTTGACATCGTTTGTGTTATAACTTTTTGCAAAGAACGGTTTTATTCATAATAAACTAATACTTTTGCGACTGCAAAAAAACTAAAAAATGGAACTTAACTACAAACAATTCGGTCAAGGCGAACCGATTATTATATTACACGGACTTTTTGGAACATTAGATAATTGGCAAACGATAGCTAAAAAATTGGCAGAAAACCATTTGGTTTTCATTATTGACCAACGTAATCATGGGAAATCGCCACATGCAGATGAGTTTTCTTACCAAATCATGGCTGATGATTTAAGAGAATTTATGTTTCAGCATCATATGTACGAAGCTACAATCATCGGTCATTCGATGGGTGGAAAAGTAGCGATGCGTTTTGCTTTGGATAATCCTGATATGGTAACAAAATTAGTTATCGTAGATATTGCACCCAAAAAATATAAAGGCGGACATCAAACGATTTTTGAAGCGATGTTTGAATTAGATTTAGCAACTATAATGCACCGAAAAGAAATAGATGAAGCACTGAAAGTAAAAATTCCAGAAAATGGTGTTCGTTTATTTTTAATGAAAAACTTAGCTCGACAAAAAGAAGGTGGCTATCGTTGGAAAATGAATTTGCCAGTTTTATATCGTGAATATCAAGAAATTTTATCAGATATTGAATCTGACGAGGTTTATGATGAATCTGTTCTATTTATTCGAGGCGAAAATTCTAAATATATTCAAGATGATGATATTTTAGATATTCAAGAGCATTTTCCATTGATGCAACTCGAAACGGTATCAAATGCTGGTCACTGGGTACATGCAGAGAATCCAAAAGAGTTTTTAGATAAAATTCAGACTTATCTATAATAAAATGATACTTCGTTAGTGTCAAAAAAACTAAATAATATTCGTCAATAATCAAATTTGATTTATCTTTATATGTTATAATGTATTTTATAAGCTTTTTATTAAATTTAAATTACAAATTATGAGAAAATTATTTACAGTTTTAGTTTTGTCGTTCCTTAGTTTAGTAGTTTTTGGTCAAGATGGAATGAGAGGAGATGGATTTATTCCTGATGGATGGAATAATCCCGTTGGGTTTTCTGCTGGATTTGGCAGTTCAAGAATTCTTACACGAAACCCTGAAGGAACTGGAAATCGATATTTCAGACTTCAAAATAATGGCGGTTCATCAGATTATGGCCCACACAACTGTGCCGATGAAGATATCACAGCGGATGTCAATCAAAAATATTTAACTGCTTGGGTTTGTAATAATGGTGCTTTTTATATCAATTGTCCAAATACAACAGATAATTATGTATTCAAAACGCCAAGTGCAAATGATGATGACTTTATATATTTTAGAGTTCAGGGAGATGTAAGAACAGTAGATATGGTAACGGCAAGTCCTTCTGTTCCTATTGAAAATTCACCGACTACAATTACAGCTACGCTAAATGGTGATATTAATACAGGACAAGGAGTTTATTTAAGATATTCAACAGATAATTTTTCAAGTTCTACCGTTGTAGAAATGACAGCAAGCACCGCTTCATCTTTTATAGCAGATATTCCAGGACAAAGTAATGGTACTACATTATACTTTTATGTTTTTACTTCTGGTTCGGGTTTGACAATTTCTCCAACAGATGCAGATTGGTATACAATTAATGGTAATAACAACGGAGGCTCAAATTATGTTTTATCAGTCGTTCCAGTAGAACTTTCAAGCTTCACAGCAACAAAAGAAACAAACACCGTTGCTTTAAATTGGACAACATTATCAGAAAAAAATAACGCAGGATTTGACATCGAAAAATCTGTAAATGGAAAAGATTTTGAAGTTATTGGAACAGTTGAAGGTACGGGAAATAGCATTGAAAAAATTGACTATAATTTTATTGATGAAAATCCTACAAATGGTACGAATTATTATCGCCTAAAACAAATGGATTTTGATGGTGTTTATGAATATTCAAAGATTTTATCTGTTGAGATAAATACAAAAATTCAAGCTATAATTTATCCAAATCCGACTGCTGACAATTTAACAATTCGTGCAGATATTCAAGATAAAGTGAATATTCGAGTATTCAATCCTTTTGGTGAGTTGGTTTATCAAAACACACAACGTATTGATAATCAAACTAATATTGATTTTAGTTCGTTACCAGCAGGAAACTATTTTTTGCATATTACAAATGATGCAACACAGACTATTGTGTTTAGCAATCATTTTACAAAGCAGTAATTTTTTTATCAAAAATTTATTTTATTTAATATTGAAAAACACCTAAAATGTAATGTTTTAGGTGTTTTTCATATGTATTTATTCGATGAAGAAAAGTAATATTTTCTAATTGATTTATTCCTTTTTGTCAATAGTCAACTTTACTTTATCTTTATGGAGTGATGGTATGAAATTTTATGAATTTTTCAGGAAACAAATAATCTACGTATTATAGTAAAATTACTTATTTCCTTATTTAAATTTCTATAGTATTTATGAAAAATTTAATTACAATTTTAGGAATCTTATTTTTAGTGAATTTTTCTTATGCTACCGATAGATATTGGAGTGGAGGTTCTCCTCATAGCGATAATATTGACCATCTTACTAACTGGCATGGTGGCACAAATCCTGTACCTGGAGATAATTTATACTTTAATAACACATCAGGAAGTAGATATTGGCCTTGGTCTAATTATGGTTCAGGTAGTTGGTTTGACAATATCATAGTATATAGTGGAGCAGGAACAATTCGGTGGAGAGGTGATAAAACCTATGCTCATAAATTTGAAAATTTTAATAATCCAAATACATTTGAAATAGACGGTGAAATAGAAAATAGAAGCGGTTCTAATATGGAAATTAATCCTGTCGGAAGTGGTGGAATTAATATATTTTCAGGTGTTAATGTCAATATTGAATCCGGGAAACTAATCCAAGTTTATGGTAGTAATGAACTGGCTATTAATGGAAATATAGTAGGTGGAGGCGGTATTATACTGGAAAGCGGACATGCTCCAACAGTTATTTTTAATGGAACAAATACGTATACTGGTCCAACTACTGTCAATGGAGGGATTTTACGAATATCGTCTAACCAATCAATAAGTGATTTAACAATTGATGGAGGAAAAGTAATTGTAGATGATGGTGTAACTTTAACTATTACAGGGACACTAACTTTGACTTCTGGTAATATAGAATTAGGAACAGGAAATATAATCGTTGATGGTGGAAGTATATCAGGCGAAAGTTCATCAAGTTACATTGAAACGAATGGCAATGGAACTGTAACTATTAACAATGTTAACGCTATGACTACTTTTCCTGTCGGAACATCTATGGATTATAATCCAGTTACATTAACACCTACAGGTGTATCTAATTTTTCAGTAAAAACGAAGTCAAGTTTTACAAATACTGTTATAGATGATACTAAAGTTGTCAATGCGACTTGGGACATTACAAAGTCTGCAGCAACCAGTAATGTTACTTTAAATTTTCAATGGAATGAAGGACAAGAAGCATCAGGCTTTGTTAGAAATTCAAATTTGAGAATTGGAATGTATAACAGTTCGTGGAATTTAACTTCTACAACAGTTTCCGGTAGTAACCCTTATAATGCTTCTATAGATATTTCTGTGCCTTCAGGTACATTTGAGTTTGATGTTTTGAATGAAGCAGCACTTCCTGTAGAACTTGTAAACTTTGCAGCAATAAAAAGAGAAAATTATATTCTTTTGAACTGGAGAACTTTATCGGAAGAGAACAACGCAGGTTTTGAGATAGAGAAATCAATTGATGGGATTCGATTTGAAAACATCGGTTTTATCGAAGGAAATGGAAATTCTATTCAACCAATTGACTATACTTTTACTGACAAAAATCCTAAAAACGGTATAAATTATTATCGTTTAAAACAAATAGATTTTGATGGACAATTTGAATATTCAGAAATTGTAACTGTTAAAACAATCAAACAATCGAACAATCAAACAATCAACATTTATCCAAATCCAGTAAATGATAAATTAATTGTTGATTCAGAATGGAATGGTGAAGTGAGGATTAGAATCATAGCGATGAACGGTCAAATTATTTACGAAAGTATAAAAGCTATTGATAATCAATTAAATATAGACGTTTCACAATTTAATAGCGGATTGTATTATTTACAAGTAATCAATAACAATTCAGTTATTTTAAATGAAATATTTGTAAAGGAATAGAATAATATTGGAAATTGAACTTTACGAAAGTTTTGAAACTTTCGTAAAGTTTTTTTTATAAAAACCGTCAATCGTCTATTTACCCATTCACACTCATCTTAATCTTCTTCTCTAATTCCTTAACCGTAGATTTAAACATCGTATCTGTATCCAACATATTTTTGACAGCTTGACAAGAATAAATCACTGTACTATGATCACGACCTCCGAAGTTTTCGCCGATTGCTTTCAGTGATTTATTAGTTAAATTTTTTGCCAAATACATTGACAATTGACGAGCAATAACGACAGAACGTTTACGAGTTTTACCTTGAATTTTGTTCATTTCAACATCGTAATGATCGGCAACTAATTTTGTGATATATTCGATTGTAATTTCTTTAGAAATTTCAGAAACGAAATTCTTAATCACTTCTTTCGCTAAATCTACATCAATCTGACGACGATTTAAGGATGATTGAGCCACTAAAGAAATCAAAGCACCTTCGAGTTCACGAATATTATTTTTGATATTAAATGAAATAAATTCGATAACATCTGCCGGCAATTCCATTCCACTTTGTTGAATTTTATTTTGAATAATCGCCATGCGAGTTTCAAAACCTGGTGCTTGCAAATCCGCAGAAAGTCCCCATTTGAAGCGAGAAATCAAGCGTTCTTCCATTCCGTCCAAATCTTTTGGAGGACGATCAGACGTCAAAATTAATTGCTTTCCGCCTTGATGTAACTGATTGAAAATGTGGAAGAAAATTTCTTGTGTTTTGATTTTATTTGCTAAAAACTGAATATCATCAACGATTAAAACATCAATCAATTGGTAAAAATTAACAAAGTCATTAACCGCATTATTTTTTAAAGATTCAATAAATTGATTGGTGAATTTTTCAGACGAAACGTATAAAACAGTTTTGTTTTTTCCGCTTTCCAAAACAGAATTTCCAATCGCATGAGCCAAATGAGTTTTTCCTAAACCAACACTTCCAAAAATAAATAAAGGATTAAAAGCCGTTCCGCCAGGCTTTTTTGCAACTGCAAAACCAGCAGACCGAGCCAAACGATTACAATCCCCTTCTATGTAAGAGTCAAATGTATAATTCTCATTTAATTGAGGTTCAATCTTTAATTTTTGAATACCTGGAATAACAAAAGGATTTTTAATCTGTTCTTTTACCCTTTTTCCTGGTCGAACACCATTAGCATTCTTATCTATCAAGTTCGTTTTCGATTTACGTTCTTGTTTGTTAGAAGGCATAATTTGATATTCTAACTTACCACTTGCACCTAATTCCTTACGAATCGTACTTTTTAGAATATTCACATAATGTTCTTCTAACCATTCGTAGAAAAATTTATTAGGAACTTGAATTGTCAATACAAAATCCTCCAATTTGACAGGCTTAATCGGTTCAAACCAAGTCTTGTAACTTTGAGCATTAATCTCATTCTGAATCGTTTCCAAACAATTTTCCCAAACATGCTCACAAGGTTGTTTCATCTAAGCGATAAAATTTAAAGGTTTTACAATCACTACTATTAAAATAATAGCCAGATACAATGATAACATTAAATTAGGTTTTTTCCCTTTTATTTTGCTAATAGATGACTAAGCATTCAGTTAATTGATAAGTTAAAGTAAAATAATTTAAACTATTTGTAATCAAATAGTTACACTTATTAAGTTATCAGGTAATTAAAATTTTTAGTACAAATACAGCCTAAAAAAGCGTTAATTTTATTAGCCAAGGTATTCAAAGAATACAGACTTTAAGGTTTTTTATCAGAATTTAAGATTGATAATCCTCATAAATTCTAACTCAATAATTATAATTTAGATAATATTTTACGGAGTTTATTAAGCAAAATTAGAATTATTCTTCTGTCGCTTCGTCCTTTACAAATTGATTTTTACATGTTGAACATTTTTTCTTATTGTTTTTTTCAAAGACGACATCAATTCGCCCTAAAACAATTCCTGCCCAACCGACTTGATGTACCATAACAGGTTCATTATTTTTATTTTTTATTAAATCAGGTTCACGCATGAATGTGTGAGTATGTCCACCGATAATTAAATCAATATCTTCACTTTCGGCAGCCAGTACTTTATCATTCACTCTGTCGGGATCATTTCTAAAAGAATAACCAATATGCGAAAGGCAAATCACATAATCACATTTTTCTTCCTTTTTAAGAATTTTAGCATAGTGATTCGCTCGTTCAATCGGATCTAAATATATTGTATTTTTATATAATGTCTTTGGTACAAGTCCTTCTAATTCTATTCCAATTCCTAAAATTCCAATTTTCACATTACCTTTTTTGAAAATTTGATATGGCTTTACTTTACCATTCATTACGGTATCCGAAAAATCATAATTTCCATTAATCATCGGAAAAGAAATATTTGGCAGTTGTTTGTTCAAACCATCAACTCCAGCATCAAAATCATGATTTCCAAGTGTTGCTGCATCATATTTCATTTTTTCCATGAGTTTAAATTCTAACTCACCACCAAAAAAATTGAAATAAGGTGTTCCTTGAAAAATATCTCCAGCATCTAATAACAAAACGTGTTCTTGTTCTGCACGGATTTTTTTTATCAAAGCCGAACGACGAGCAACTCCGCCATAACCTTTGTTTCGACCGCTTCCAAAAGGTTCAATTCTACTATGCACATCATTTGTATGTAATATCGTCAACGTCATGAATTCTGGCTCTTTTGCCAGTGCTTCAAGTGGTAAAGCTCCCAAACCTGTCAATAACGCAACACTACCAAAGGTCTTAAAAAAACGACGCCTACTTTGCATAGATAGAAGTTAATATGAAAATTATAGTGAGAAATTTTCCTGTGATTTTCAATTTTATCTTACGATTTCATCGAACGGCTAAGGTAAAAAAAACTAATCAAAATATTAAATATAATTCATGAACAAAATTGTAAACATATTATTTATTTTTTTCATAAAATATTGATTATTAATTATTTATCGTCGTTATCTTAAACTGATATTATAGAAATAAACTAAAATTTAATATAGATTTTTATTATTGAAGTTTTAATTAACATCAATTAAAGTAATTTATAATAAAATTATAATTGATATGCGTATAATCAATTATTTGTTTATTTTATATTGTAAATCAAATTTTAAGCAAATTGTATGTTTGACGAATCATTGACTGAAAAACAATGCCGTTTGTGCTACAAAATTCAAAATCAATTCAAAAATGGTACTTTCGTCAATATTTTAGGTGCATCAATTCGAGTACCGAAGCGTAAATCTATTTTCAAAAAATTATAATCAAAATCTATTTCGTCATTAATGTTACGAATAGATAAACGATTGTCGACACTAAAAAGCATCGAAATATAAAACTTATCGGTATTGTAACCAATAGAAGATTTGAAATCGTAAGTTGGAGCGAAAGAAGTGAAAGAAGGACTTCGTTCTGTTAAAATCGGTTCTGTCGTTCCGCTAACTCTTTGAATATCAACTCCTCCAAGTATTAAAGCTGAAATAAATAAATTTTCGGTAAAATTTAAGGTATAACCATAACCACCTAAAAGCGAACCTCCATTTGCAGTTAATCCTCTAAAACCTTCACTTCCTAAACTAAATAGTGTACTATCTCCTAAACTCATATGATTCAAAATTCCTTTTGCCAAAAACGAACCGCCACTTTTTAGTTGTTGATCGGCTTGTCGATAAGCAGCACGAAACGAATATTTATTTTCATTAAAAATATACATAAAACTTCCTGCAAGATTGAGAAAATTCGCATTGTTATAATGTAAAAGTCCTAATTGATTATAATCTGCACCTTCAAATTGTCGAATTGCTCCCCAAAGTATATATTTTGGTCGAGAGAAATAACCATTAATATTAATCTCATCCGTAATTTTATAATCTTCTGTATTAAATTGCAAAGAAGGTATTGGAATTCCAGTTCCTAAAGCTATAATAGCTCCATTGTAAGCAAATTGGACACCTAAAGTTGGCTTGATTACATAGACTTGATTCACATAATGATTATTGTTTGTAGAATAAAAATTCGCTGTGGCATCATTATCGGAAAGAAACAAACCAATTTGTAATTGGTCATCAAATGTTTTGATTCTTGTGCTATCCAACTGAGCATTTGCCGAAAGGCAAAAGAGCAAAAAGAATACAATTAAGATTTTTGATATATAATTTTCCATTATCAATTTTCAATTTTCCATTAATAAAGACACCTTTTAGACACAAATTACGTTATAATAATCAACTTCGTTAGTGTATTGGTTATACTAAAATTTCCAAAAAAATCCTCGCCACTAAATAAACCAATCAGCTAATGACCAAAATAACCATGTTATGAAACAACATTTTACTTTTCTATTTTGCTTTCTTTGTTTGAATGCTTTTTGTAACAATATACAATGGGCTTCAAAAGTCGTTGAGTTTTCCTCTCAACAAGGCGAACAGTTTTATGCTGCCAAACAAGTTTTAGGTATTCCAAATTCAATGGATGGTTATACAGATAGTCCATTTTCATGGGCGGCAGAAAGCACTGATAATGAGCAACTTGAGTTTATCCATGTTCAGTTTGAAAAAGCAACTTATGTTGAACAATTTTTGATTGTTGAAAGTGTCAATCCTGGTGCAATTGACCGAGTATATTTATATGATGCTGATGGCAACGAATATTTGGTTTATGAAACGGTGCGTTCGCATCCGATATATATGCAATCTCGATTTTTTGCTCGCAAAATTGATAGAACAACTTACAAAGCGGTTAGTTTAAAATTGGTACTAAATACAAAATTAGTACCTGGTATTAATCAAATTGATGCCATTGCAATTTCGGATAGTCGAACAAAAATCAAGCTCAAAGTTAATGATATAGATTATAGCTCAATCGTTCCTTATCCAGAAGATTTGGGCAAGTTAGTGAACTCAAATGCAGATGAGCGTTTACCAATTATTTCGCCAGATGGACGAACATTGTACTTTACTCGAAAGCTACATAAAGATAATATTGGTAAAGATAAAAACGATGATATTTGGTTTTCAAAACTGCAAGAAGATGGAACTTGGGGAAGAGCAACAAATATTGATGTTCCATTAAATAATGAACGCCATAACTTTGTGGTTGCTGTCGGTCAAGGTGGCGATTTGATTTATATGCAAAATGCGTATAAACGTTGGTCAAAAGATGGTATTGCTTTCGCAAAATTAGAGGGCGAAAACTGGGCAAGACCCGAAGCGATGAAAATCAAAGATATGTACAATAATAGTACGTTTGCTAATTATCACGTAAGTCCTGACGGTAATATTTTGATGATGGCAATCGAACGGGAAGATGCCGTTGGTGATATGGATTTGTATGTGTCCTTTCGTATTAGCGAAAGCGAATGGTCTGCACCAAAAAACTTGGGTAAAACCGTTAATTCGTTAGGAATGGAAAGTAGTATTTTTTTAGCAGCAGATTATAAAACAATTTATTTTGCGAGTTCCGGACATTATGGTTATGGCGGTTTGGATATTTTTATGTCAAGACGCTTAGACGATTCTTGGACAAATTGGTCAGAACCTCAAAACTTAGGTCGTTACTTGAATACACCTGGCAATGACTTCAATTATTCTGTTCCTGCTTCGGGAACTTACGCTTATTTTTCGTCGGATTTTCGAGGTCGAGGACAATCTGATTTGTATCGAATTGAATTACCAAAAGAAGCTCAACCCGAACCAGTTACGATGATTACTGGTCGGTTATTCAATGCAGAAACCAATGAATTAATTGACAATAAAACACATCAATTGGTGATTCCAAAAGATAAAATGCCAATGATTCAAGGCTTTGCTTTTGTACCAAATGAGATTGAAAACGAAGAAGAACTTGATGGCGAAAACCCACAATTCGCAACTCGTAACTCGCAACCCGAATATCGAGAAATTGAAGCAGATATTTTATTGATTCCGATTAAAAAAGATGCTGTTATTCCATTACAAAATATCTTATTTGATGCAAATAAAACAACACTAAAAGCCAGTTCTGATAATGAGTTATTACGATTAGCGAACTTCTTAAAAACGTATCCAAATCTTATCGTAGAAATCAGTGGACACACAAACGGTTTGTGTGATGATAGTTTTGCGGATGATTTGTCGCAAGGTCGTGCAGATGCTGTTGCAAGTTACTTATTGCAAAATGGAATTTCGCAATCGCAAATTAAAACGAAAGGTTATGGAAAAGATAAACCAATTTCGACAAATGAGACAGTTGATGGGCGACGAAAGAATCAACGTGTTGAACTGAAAATTTTGGAGGTTTTGGAGTAAGTAAATACTTCGAATTTATAAATAATTGTAAATCAAATGTTTATGAAATTACATATCAAAATATTTAAGTAAACCTACTTGTTTTTATAATAATAAAAAATGGAAATGACAAATAAACAAGTAGCGAATATCGTTTTGAGTTCTTTTGAAAAGGCATTGAAAGATGATAATGATAAATTAAAAAATAATAACTCATTGCGTTCTTCTTATTTTGTAAGTTTGATTGGAGACGAATTAAAAAAAGATTTTAAAGGTAAAGACCTCAAGGTCAATTATCAAAAAGTCAATAAACTAACTAAAGAAAAAGAATCAGGTGAATGGTTATTTGATATTTGTGTAACGACTCAATTAAAGTTAAATCATAGAGAAAGCTCAAAAATAAACACGAGTATTTTACTTGCTTGTGAATCAGAATTTTCAACTGATTTGTCTGATTTTACAAAAGACTTTGGTAAGCTAATCTGTTCAAATGCAAAACAACTTCTTTTTATTCAGGGATTGAATCAAGAATCATCAAAAGGACGTGAAAATTTTATTCAAAAACGGCAAAATTTAATTATTTCAGAATTAAGTGATTATATTAAGAATGATTTTGTACTTGCTTTTATTCCAACACCAGGAAAAGTTGGCAATTTGAGAAGCTTTTGGAATCTGGGCGAATCTATTTTATCTTATACAAGTATTTGGATTTATAATGCTGCTATAAAGAAATTTATTAAACAATAAATTTTATAGGCTCTTTAACAATTTTTGCTTTTGGCAAAAATTGTCAATGAACCATTTTATATAATCATATATATTATTTAAAAAATATGATTCTCTGAAAATCTTTGCGATTTAATTTTTTTATTAATGTAAGATAAGAAAATTATTTTTCAGATTTTTTTCTAAAAAAGTCTGAAAAAATGATACTATTCAATATATTCCAATATATTTGCTGTAATGTTTTTTTTGTAATTAATTCATTATTAAATACTTATGTCAAATAAGTTAATGTGATTGTTATTTTGAAAGTATGAATTTTGGATTTAAACTTTTTTAATGCTTTACTGTTAAGTAGGGCAATAATTCAATACGGAAACCATTTACAATATAGTTTTACAGATTTAATAAATTTTATAGTGGCAGTTTATTCAATAAAAGATTTAGAGAAACTTTCGGGAATCAAAGCTCATACAATTCGAGTATGGGAACAGCGATATAATATCGTTGAACCTAAGCGTACTCGAACCAACATACGCTTCTACAACGAAGAAGATTTAAAGTATTTGTTGAATATAGCAATGCTGAATAAAAATGGTATTAAGATTTCGAAGATTGCAAAAATGTCGAAAATCGAAATCGCTCATGAAGTAGCCGAGATTTCGGAAGTCCGCTTCGATAATGATACACAATTAGACGCATTGACCATTTCTATGATAGAAATGGACGAATATAAATTTGATAAAATTATTTCTACGAATATTGATCAACTTGGTTTTGAAAAAACAATGATTGATATTATCAATCCATTTTTGGATAAATTAAGCGTGTTGTGGTTGACAGGCTCAATTAATCCTGCACAAGAACACTTTATCAGTTGTTTGATTCGCCAAAAATTAATTGTTGCAATTGATAAATTACCGTTTGAACATAACGATAATGTTCATAAATATTTAGTGTTTTTACCAGAAGGTGAAATCCATGAATTGAGTTTATTGTTCTTAACTTACTTATTGCGTGAACGTGGTAATAAAGTAATTTATTTAGGACAAAATATCCCGTTTGATGACTTAAAAGCAGTCTATCAAATTCATCAACCTGAATATATTTGTACAATGTTTTCGGGGTCATTTACCAAAGAACCTGTCCAGAATTTTATACAAAAATTAACTGTTGCTTTTCCTCAAACACATATTCTGGTGTCCGGTTATCAGGTTTTAGCATATCCTATTCAATTACCTGAAAGATCTACAATTATTGAGAGTTTCGACCATTTTATTGACTTTTTAAAATAAATTATTTCGACTATTTTTCCTAAAAGTGATATTTATTATTATAAGTTTTCCAATCTTTTATAACTTTAGTTTCTAATAAGCTAAAGAGAGATGTATTTGTCTAATCAAACTAACCAAATAATATATTATTATGACTTTTGACTTCATCATTATTGGTGCTGGTTCAGCTGGTTGTGTTTTAGCCAATCGACTATCTGAAAACCCAAAGCATTCTGTATTATTATTAGAAGCTGGAGGTCGTGACAAATCTCTAAAAATTGATATTCCGTTGGCATACTCTCAACTCTATCATACAAAATATGATTGGGATTTATCACCGAAACCATTACAAAGAGCAAAGAAGAGAATTATTTTTTATCCAAGAGGTAAAGGTTTAGGAGGAAGTAGTTTGATTAATTCGATGATTTATATTAGAGGTAATCGAAAAGATTATGATAATTGGTCAGAGTTAGGGAATAAAGGTTGGAGTTATGATGAGATTTTGCCGTATTTTAAAAAATCTGAAAATCATTGGAAAGGTGAAAGTAAGTTTCATGGAAAAGATGGATTATTGGGGATAACACCAGCTTTTGAGCGATACTCAAATCCTTTGTGGGAAGCTTTAAAAAATTCGGGAAAAGATATTGGCTTAAAGCCAAATAATGATTTTAATGGTAAAAAACAAGAAGGACTTGGTATTTTTGATATGTCAATTAAAAATGCAAAACGCCAAAGTACAGCATCAACTTTTCTGAAAGCTGCAAAGCAACGAAGTAATTTGACGATTTTGACAAATGCACAAACCTCAAAAATTGATATTAAAAATAAAAAAGCATCAGGTGTAATATTTATACACGAAGGAAAAACGAAAACAGCAATGGCGGACAAAGAAGTAATTCTATCTGCTGGTGCAATTCATTCGCCACAAATTTTGATGTTGTCAGGTATTGGAAATCGTGAAGTATTAGGAAAAGTTGGAATCAAGGTTGAACATGAGTTAAAAGGCGTTGGTCAAAACTTGAAAGATCATTATTTTTTTCCAATTTGCTACGAAATCAATCAACGTATTTCTTATAATTCGCAAATGCAAGGATTGAATAAGTTGAAAAATACATTTCGATATTTTTTAACTAAAAAAGGCCCAATGACAATTGGTGCAGCTTCTTCGGGAGGTTTTGTAAATATTGATTCGGATAGACCAGATTTACAATTTCATTTTGTACCAACCTGGAGTTATAGAATTGATGCTAAACCCGAGGAGTTACCAAAATCAGACGGAATCATGATGTTGCCAACTATTTTACATCCAAAAAGTACTGGTTCTATCAGTTTAAAGTCAAATAAAATAACGGACGAACCTGATATTGAATTGAACTTTTTTGATAAAGAGTATGATAGAACCTTTGCTATAAAAGCGTATCGCTTTGCTCATCAATTATTGAACGCAGCTTCATTTGATGATTACCGTACTAAGATTGTTCGACCTGAGCGAGAGTTGACTGATGCTGCTGAAATACTGGATTGGATTTTGACGAATGTAGATACCTGTTATCATCCTGTGGGAACTTGTAAAATGGGAAATGATGAAAATGCAGTAGTTAATGATAAATTACAAGTTCGTGGTATTAAAAATCTTAGAGTCATTGATGCTTCGATTATGCCTACAATAGTTTCGGGAAATACGAATGCACCAACAATTATGATTGCTGAAAAAGGAGCAGATTTATTATTAGTTTAAACGAATAAAATGAAAATTCAACAACGAAAATGGACGGAAGCCAAAGGCTGGGAATTGTATCGAGATGATGCTAATATTGCAGAAAATGTACTTGTCTTTGCTTTTGGTGCAAGAGAAAAAATTGCTGATTGTTATGCTGAAATTTCAGCGTTTTATCCAAATAGTGATATTATTATTAATTCTACTTCTGGTGAAATTATTGGCTCGCAGGTTTTAGATGATTCTATCGTTTTGACGGCAATACAGTTTGAAAAAACAGAATATCAAATTGCTCAAATTAATATCAAAGATTGTAGTAATAGTTTCGATGCAGGACGACAATTAGCGAACACTTTAACAAGAGATTGTTTAAAGCATGTTATGGTGATTTCAGATGGCGGCTTGGTGAATGGAAGTGAATTAGTAAAAGGTTTGAATGAACATTTGAGCGAACAGGTTATTGTTACTGGTGGCTTGGCTGGTGATGCAGCTCGTTTTGAAAAAACATTAGTTGGTTATAATGAAAACCCTGATATTGGAAATATAGTTGCGGTTGGACTTTGTGGAGATGATTTTTATATCGGTTATGGTTCAATTGGAGGTTGGGATAGTTTTGGCCCAAAACGATTGGTCACAAAATCAAATGCTAATGAATTGTTTGAATTAGATGGAAAATCTGCTTTAGAATTATATAAAAAATATTTGGGCGATAAAGCGAAGGATTTGCCAGGAAGTGCTTTGTTTTTTCCATTAAGTATTCAGTTAGAGCCAAATTCTAAGGCATTAGTACGTACAATATTGTCTATTGATGAAGAACGGCAAAGTATGATTTTTGCAGGTGATGTTCCGGAAGGTGCAACGGCAAGATTAATGAAAGCAAATTTTGATAAACTGATTGACGGTGCATTTGATGCTGCGGAGTCAGGTCAAGCAGCATGGAAAGGTAAAGCTCCTGAATTGGCGATTTTAATCAGTTGTGTTGGTCGAAAATTGGTGTTAGATCAGAGAATAGAGGAAGAAATTGAAAGTGTTCATGAAGTAATTGGAGAAAGCATACCGACAATTGGTTTTTATTCTTATGGTGAAATTTCACCTTTTGCTGGATATGTGAACTGTGAACTACATAATCAAACCATGACAATTACGTTAATGGGTGAAGGATAAGTTGTTTTCATTTTGTCATGATGTAATATATTTGAAAATCAATATATTATATGACTCCAAACCACTTATTGTCAACTTACTTAAAGTATCAACAATTGAGTATTTCGACAAATCTATTAAGATTTTCATAAGCCTTACAGGTTTATAAATAGTAAAATATTACCAGCAAAGAGTAAACCCAAGTATATGAATAGGTTATTAAAAAGGCAATTAAAAAGACATTTTGGAGGTATGGATAATGTACCTGATGAAATGAAGCCTTTCATAGATGCAATTGAGCGTTCGTATAATCACTATGAGGAAGATAGATTGCTTTTAGAACGTGCAATGGATATTAGTTCTGAGGAATTGGTGGAAGCTAATCAACAACTCAGAGAAGAAGCCAAGGCACAAAAAGCTGTAATGTCAAAATTAAAATCTTCTTTAAATACTGTTTTGTCGATTTCTCCTGATGAAAATGGTTTTGAGGTACAACGTGAAGAGGATATTTTAGGCGTTGTAACTGTTTTAGAATCTCAAATCAATACAATTAAGGAATATGAAGAAAACCTCACATTAATCAAGCATTTTATTGATCAATCTACGGATTCTATTGAAGTCGCTGATACTTCCGGTCGCTTATTTTTTATTAATCAAAAAGGGGCAGATTTATTAGAAGATACAGTAGAAAATTTGATTGGAAAATACATTTATGATGTTGATAATAAAATGCGTGGCATAGATAGTTGGCATCGAATCGTTAAAGCTTTTAAAAATCGTAATAAATTAACGTTTACTCGGCTTCAAAAATTTAAAGATAATCGGTCATCATTATTAATGGAAATCATTTTAAATAAAATTGAAATTAATAATAATGAATATATTATTGGCGTTTCTCGTGATATAACAGCACGTAGAAAGGCTGAAAAAGAGCGGGAAGAGTTTATTGAAAAACTCCGTGAAATGAATGAAGAGTTAGAAGATTTTGCTTATATCGTTTCGCATGATTTGAAAGCTCCGCTTCGTGGGATTAGTACATTGACGAGTTGGTTAATGGAAGATTATAAAGACAGCTTGGATGAAGAAGGTCAAGATTTAGTACAGTTATTGAATCGTCGAGTTGGTCGAATGTATGGCTTGATTGAGGGGATTTTACAATATTCTCGTATCGGTAGGACAAAAACAACTAATGAATCTTTAGATTTAAATAAAATCGTATCGGAAGTTATGGAAAGTCTACAAGGTCCTAAAGGTTTTGAAATGTCTGTTGAAGGTGTATTACCAACAATTTATAATGATGAGACACAAATAAGGCAAGTTTTCCAAAACTTTATTAGTAATGCCATAAAATATAATGATAAAGGGGAGAAAGGAAGTGTAAAAGTGTTGTATCAAGATTTAGATACACATTGGGAATTTTGCATTGCGGATAATGGCCCAGGAATTCCACCAAAATACCATGAAAAAATCTTTCAAATCTTTCAGACACTTCAGCGTCGTGATGATTTTGAAAGTACAGGAATTGGACTAACTATTGTAAGTAAAATAATTAAGAATAATCAAGGTCAAATCAGGATAGAATCGGATATTGGAAAAGGTGCAAAATTTTATTTCACCTTGAAAAAGAAAACATAAGACTTTGAACTTGTATATTTTTAATTTAAAACTTTAAAACTTACATTATAATTCATGTTTCGCTGATATTAAAACTTAAAAATGAAAATATTACGTTTTGCCTTGCAAAACAATCATCTCACGCAGATTTCGCAGATTCACGCAGATTTTTCATTAACAAAATTATTTTTTTGGTTGTTTGACAATTTTTGCCAGTAGCTGCCGTCTTTGTTTGAAGTTGTTTACTGAAACTAAAGACAGCTGCTACTTAAAATAATAATTTTTGCCAAAAGCAAAAATTATCAATAAACCATTTTTTCTACCAATTATTAGAAAATCCGCGTGAATCCGCGTGAATCCGCGTGAATCCGCGTGAATCTGCGTGAATCTGCGTGAATCTGCGTGAATCTGCGTGAATCTGCGTGAAAAAAGCATTTTGCGAAGCAAAATTTAGCAATTGTGATTTCTATTTTACGTTTCAGCGAAACGCGAATCTATAATTAATAAAACGAAAATCTAAAAAAAAACGAAGCTGGAGCTTCGTTGTACGTAGCGATGAAAATTCAAAAATTAATTAAGTATATCGAGCAGTTTGCTCCACCTGCTTATCAAGAATCTTATGATAATTCAGGTCTAATTGTTGGTGATTCAAATGAAAAAATCACTGGTGTAATTTTGTGTTTAGACTCTATCGAAGCCGTAATTGATGAAGCGATTGAGAAGGATTGTAATATGGTTATTGCTCATCATCCGATTGTGTTTAGTGGCTTGAAACGCTTTAATGGTCGTAATTATATCGAACGAGTGGTGATGAAAGCCATTAAAAATGATATTGCAATTTATGCTTGTCATACCAATCTTGATAATGTTCAAGCTGGTGTAAATGCTAAGATTGCTGAAAAATTAGGCTTGATTAATACAAAAATATTAGCTCCAAAATCGAAAGTTATCAAGAAACTATCGGTTTACGTTCCTGTAAATGATGCGGACAAAGTACGTAGTGCGTTGTTTGCTGTTGGTGCTGGTCGTATTGGAAATTATGATGAGGCTAGTTTTAATGTCGTTGGTGCAGGAACTTTTCGAGCGAATGAGGACGCAAATCCACATGTTGGAGAAACGGGAAAAAGACATTATGAAGCAGAAACTAAGATTGAAGTTATTTTTCCATTTAACATTCAAGGAAAAGTCCTTTCGGCAATGTCAAAATCACATCCTTACGAAGAAGTCGCTTATGATATTGTGACGATTGATAATCAACATCAAGGTATCGGTTCGGGAATGATTGGTGAACTGGCGGAGTATATGGAAGAGATGCCATTTTTAGAACATTTGAAAAAAACAATGAAAACGGACTGTGTACGCTACACTGATTTATTGAAGAATCCCGTAAAGCGAGTGGCTGTTTGTGGTGGTTCGGGGCAGTTTTTATTGCGTCAAGCAATCAGTCAAAATGCTGATATATTTATCACAGCAGATTTTAAATATCATCAATTTTTTGATGCTGATCAAAAAATTATCATTGCAGATATTGGACATTTTGAAAGTGAACAATTTACAATTGACTTGTTTTATGATTTAATTACTCAAAAATTTGATAACTTTGCGGTTTATCGAACTTCAATTCATACAAATCCCGTTAATTATTTGTAATTTTGCAGGAATTTTTCATGTGGAAAGAGTTATTGAATCTAATATTGAATAATTCTTAAAACTGACAAACATAAATTTTATATAAATTAGCATCGAAATATGGCAGCATCGAAAGATATGACACCGGCTCAGAAATTAAAAGCGTTAAATCAATTACAAACAGTTGATTCTCGTTTAGATGAGTTCCGTGTATTAAAAGGTGAATTACCGATGGAAGTAGAAGATTTACAAGATGAAATCGAAGGACTTCAAACTCGTATTGGTAATATTGAGCAATCTATTGCTGATCAAAAATCAGAAATTGCTCGTCATCATGCTAACATTGCTCAAGCGAATGATTTGATTACTCGTTACAAAAAGCAATTAGAGGACGTTAAGAATAATCGTGAGTACGAGGCATTATCAAAAGAGGTTGAATTACAAGGTTTAGAAATTCAATTGTCCGAAAAACGTATTAGAGAAGCGAATAATGTTGTTAAGAATAAAGAAGCAACTTTAGAAGTTTCAAGAGAACGCTTAGCAGTAAAGGACAAAGATTTAGAAACAAAGAAGGTTGAGTTAGAAAAAATCATTGTTGATACCGAAAAGGAAGAATCAAAACTGATTAGAAAGCAGGAACGTGCAAGAAAGAAAATCAACCATCGTTTGTTAAAAGGTTATGACAAAATCCGTAATGCTTATCGCAATGGTTTAGCAGTGGTTACTGTAGAACGTGATGCTTGTGGAGGTTGTTTTAATCGTATTCCACCTCAAGTACAAGTAGAAATCGGAAATAGAAAGAAAATCATGCTTTGTGAACACTGTGGACGTGTTTTAGTAGATGACAATATTAATGAAGTATCTTAAAACTTCGATTTTAGAAGTTTGATTCCTAATAAAATGGGAAATAAAAGATAATTTATATGTAATAAAACCTTGATGTTTGTAAAAAGCATCAAGGTTTTTTATTTGTACAATTCAATTATATGATACTGGAAGTTGCAATATTAAAGATTAAAGATGGACAGCAAGATAATTTTGAAAAAGACTTTGCAATTGCAGGACAATTCATTAGTGCAATCAATGGTTATCATGGACATTCATTAAAAAAATGTGTAGAACAGGAAAATAAATATATTTTGCTCGTAAAATGGGAAACGATTGAAGCACACGAAGTTGGTTTTCGACAATCAAAGGAATATTTAGAATGGAAACAATTACTACACCATTATTATGATTCTTTTCCTGTCGTTGAACATTATACTAATATTATTTAATGCCTCTTCCCTAACGTGGCAAAGCCGCAACTCGTAACTCGCAACAACGAATTTCAAAATAAAAACTCTTGCCAGTTTTACGCAAGATTTCAGAACTTAGAAACTAAATATACAATTCCAAAGAAAAATATCTGATTTTTTTTAATCTAAAGTTTCTTTTGATTTTATGGCATGATTATTTTAATGTCATATATAAATAATTATTAATCAATAATGACTAAAAAATGAATGAGTTAAATCATCATTTATAAAAACGGCAAGTTTTTTGCAAAAAAAGATAATCAAAGTGAACATATCCTTAATTGTCAATGATTTATAGGAACTAAAATGAAAAGCCATGCTTAAATTAAGTGTTAAATACTTCTTAGCAACGACATTTTTATTAATGTCAATAATCCCCACAACGTTTGGACAAACCAAAGGAAATCAGGAAGATGACTTACCTAAAATAGACGAAAATATGTTTATGGAAACTCGATGGAAATATACCAAAACCTATCATGTTTCCTCCGAGACCGATATTCATGAAGCCAGTGAAGGTTACAAGTTTTTTGTGTACTTTCAATATGATTATGATTATCAAACGTACTTAAATGGTACTTTGGATAAAGGTAATTGGTTAATTGACTCCAAAGGAAGTGAAATTTATTTTCAATTTCGTAATATGAGTTGGTGGAAAGTTGTCAAAGTCGATAAGAAAAATTTAGAGTTAGAGTTTAAAATTGGCAATGGTGTTTTTCGTTATGTTTTTGTGAATGCAACGAAAGATGAAACAAATTTCTTTGATGGTGAAGAACTGAATATTGAAGGGTTTGCAGATATTGAAAGTAAAGATGAGGAAGCACCAAAAAAGAAAGAGAAGCCAAAAAAGAAAATGGACGATATTACACCTAAAGCACCTCCTGCGATTGAGGTTCAGTTAGTTGGTGGCGGATATTTCGGTGGAATCGATCCTGTCTTAAAGGATTATATTCACTTAAAACCAAACGGTCGTTTGGTTCGTGAAATCGAAACCATGCAAAAAGGTTTAAACAAATCTTCCAAAGAGATTCCTCGTGAAGACATGGAAAAATTAGTAAAATTCATTGAAACTAAAGGATTTTTTGAATTGGACAACACTTATGATTGTACAAGTGGTACTTGTCAAAGTAGAAAAAAAGCTAAGCCAACTCCTGTACCTTTAACATTGGTCGTAAGACATGGAAGTAAACGAAAAGTTGTGGTTATTACGATTTATGGTAGAGATGGAAAGCGTGGAAAATATGTGAATTATCCACCTGAAATTGATATTATCATTGAAAATATTCGATTATTAGCAAACGAATAGTTTTTATACCAATAAATATTTTTTGAGATGCCATCATTTACACCGTGTAAATGATGGCATTTTTTAGTTGTGTATTCTCCATTATTTGACCTATTTTTGAAACACCTTATTTTATACTATGAATTCAGTTGTCTTTTATAAAAGACATTGCTATTTCTAATTTGTTTTTTAGCAACTCAATTCACTAACAAAATACTATGGAAATTATTAGTGTATTTGATATGTTCAAAATCGGTATTGGACCTTCGAGTTCGCATACGCTTGGGCCGTGGAAAGCTGGAGCGGCTTTTATTGATGACCTCAAAGTGATTTCACCTATTAATAAAGTTAAAACTATTGAAATTCACTTGTTTGGTTCTTTGGCATTAACAGGCGTTGGACACGGAACTGACATTGCGGTACTTTTAGGTTTGTCTGGTCAAAATCCCGAAACGATTCCTGTTAATGATGTTCAACGTATTCCTCAAAATATTTATTCGACTAATTTATTAAATTTAAATGGCGAACATCCAATCTTTTTTAATCAAATAAAACATCTAATTTTCCACTTTGATAAATCATTAGATTTTCATCCAAATGGTATGCAATTCAAAGCTTGGGATAATGATGAAGAATTAATTACTGACCAATATTATTATTCGGTTGGTGGTGGATTTATTACAAAAGGAGAAGAAGTTACAGATTTGAAAACCATAGTTCCGCCTTATTATTGTGATACAGCTGATGGTTTGCAAAAGCATTGTGAAAATAATCGTATTTCTATTTCTAAATTAGTTTTAGAAAATGAAAAAACATGGCGAAGCGAATCAGAGACAAAAGAACGAGTTTGGAAAATCTGGAAAACAATGCGAGACTGTGTCTATCGAGGTTGTCATGCTGAAGGACAATTGCCTGGTGGATTGAATGTGACTCGACGTGCTGCAAATATTAATAAACGACTATTAGGAAAAACAACCTATTCTGATTATCACGATTGGATTGATACGATTCAGGATTTGGATTGTAGCTTTCAGCAGATTATGAAGTGGATTTCTTGTTTTGCAATGGCTGTCAATGAAGAAAATGCGGGTTTCGGTCGTGTTGTTACTTCGCCTACAAACGGTGCAGCTGGTGTGATTCCTGCTGTGTTGCACTATTATATTTGCTTCGCTAAAGAACAAGCAACAAAATCTGATATTATAAAATTCTTACTAACGGCTTCCGAAATCGGTGCATTATTCAAAAAGAAAGCAACTATTTCGGCTGCAATGGGTGGCTGTCAAGCCGAAATTGGCGTTTCGTCTGCGATGGCTGCCGCTGCATTGACCGAACGCTTAGGCGGAACTGTTGATCAAGCACTGGAAGCTGCCGAAATCGCTATGGAACATCATTTAGGAATGACTTGCGATCCGATTGGTGGTTTGGTACAAATTCCTTGTATCGAACGCAATTCTATGGGTGCAATCAAGGCAATCATGGCCTCAAATATCGCTTTGGATACAGACACAACACAAACCAAAGTGTCTCTTGATCAAGTAATAAAAACAATGTGGGAAACTGCTTTGGATATGAATCATAAGTATAAAGAAACGTCGCAAGGTGGTTTGGCAACGAATGTGAGAGTAGCAGAATGTTAGCAGCATCGTTTTGTAAATCTGAATTGATTATCATTCAGATTTGCAAAACAACTGACTTTGGTTTTGATTATTATCATTAATACTTAAATAATAATAACCTTTAGGAAGATCTCTAAGGTTAAAGGTTATCGTTTCTTTTTGTGTTTCCTTTGGAATATCAATATCTCGAACAATCTCACCTAAACTATTTGTAATCTGTATAGTAATATCTGTATAATAATTGCTTAAATCTATATTAATAAATTCTGTAGTTGGATTCGGATAAATCTGAAAATCAGATTTTATACTTTTATAAGTTAATTCATCTATTGAGTTTAATGGATTTTTTTGTAAATAATCATAAAAGAATAACGTTGTTTTATTAAGAATTGTATTATATATCGGTTCTTTTTCGGCCGTTAACCAAGGTGCATGACCTTTATTAAACTTATAATATTCCGTTTTTATACCTAAATGTTTCAGTCGAGGTGTAATAAGGTTTGTTCCTGACAAAGCAGGAAAAGTTGATATATTAAAGGGACTTACAGAATCTGGAGAAACAATATTGTCTTTTGTTCCATGAAATGAAATAATTGGAATATTCTTTTCGCTATTAATAATATTCGTATCTATCACAGCTCCCCAAAGATTGGCAATCGCACAAGGTTCATCAGTATGTTTTAAAGTATTTCCAGAGCAACTCAAACAACCTAAATCATCTAAAGTAGCAGGAATTGTGCAGCATTCACTTTCTTCTAAGTAAGCAGCATGCATCGCTGCTATGCTTCCTGCACTCGCTCCAAAAGCAAAAATGTGTGTTGTATCAATTCCAAATACTTGATAATTCCCTTTCAAGAATCGAATAGCGGCTTTTGTATCCTGAACACTTCTATAAACAGCTCTCGCCGAAGCTTCTCTATTAAGGCTGTTAAATCCCAGTCGATAATCAATTGTTACTGTCACATAGCCTTTTTTTGCCATGTCTTCTGCTATTCGTATGATGTTTTTTTCTCCTCTATGACCATATAAAAATGAGCCGCCATGAATAACCAAAATACATGGTCGATTCGTTTTAATATCACCTTTCGGCTGATAAACATCCATGAACAATTGTTGTTTTTCTGTCTTTTCTTCTGACAAATATGGGAATTTTAAGGATTGAACCTCTGCATATACAATAGCGGTGTCTGCTTTCTTCACTTCAAATAAATCATCCAAATATCGTGTTTGAGCATTTGCATTCGTACTCAATAACAGCAATATAATAGTCATAATATTATTTAAAATAAAGTGCTTCTTCATTGGTATAATTTGATTCAGTTGATTGCATTATTTATAACAATATGGAAAACGACACAGCAAGGTACAAAAAAGTACAATAGAAGTCAATATAAAATACTATTATTCAAAACTTAATAAATAATATAATTTTATATGTATAAATTTAAACCGATACAAGGTTTATACAGCATTTCTGGAATTATCCATAATCTGTTTACAGATTAATAAAAAAGCCGAACACTTCAAAAGTATTCGGCTTTCTGATAATTATTGCTCAATAAGTTTTCAAAATCCAAAACCAACCTTCATACCAATAGGAATTAAAGCTGTAAAAAACTCAAAGTTTTCGCTTCCATCTGAAATCGTTCGGAATGTCGCACCAAGACCAATATAACCTTCAACAAAGAAACGGTTTGTAATATTCGCTTATGCTGAACTTAAAATATAGACATCTGATGAAGTGACATTTTTATTCCAAGAATCAAAATTATACGTTCTTTGTCGAAATGCTAAACCGACGGAAGAACCTTCTAAATTATTGGATTGTGAAAAATAAACCTTCAAAGCACTATGTAAACTATATTCTCCGGATAAAACTTTCACACCAGGGCTTGGTGAATCAAAAAAATCTGTTTCTCCAAAATTCTCTATATTTTCTAATCCATCAATCATTGCAGGAAAATAATACACGAAGCAACTATTCAGATTAAAAGTAAAGAAAATCAAGGCACAACGTTTGAAATCGCTTTGAAACGAGCTTAATTAAGACAGAAAGCTTCATGAAAATTTAAATTCTCATGAAGCTTCCTTATCGCATGTAACGACAATTCATTGATTCACTATTATCTTACTCCAATCAAATTTTGACTCTTTTTTCCAACAAGCTTGTTTTAAGAAATCCTCTACAGGAACGATTCGTTCATCGCTTCCGACTTTCTCTTGATACTTCATCAAAGCATATTTTCCTAAATCACATTTTCCATTTAAGCCCAAACAAGTAGCATAATATAACCGGCATTCAACAGGAGTTCCTTGTATATGTATCACTTGTCCAAGCCACAATTCTGCATTATCATAATTTTCTGTTTTTATGGCTGCATGAATTCCATTAATTTTAGAAGCATTATTTTTAGCTCTATCTTCCCTTTTTTCCTTTTCAAAAGCTTTTTCATAAAGCACAATTGCCTTATCATAATTTCCTTTCTCAAAATGTCGATTCGCACGATTTAACTTGCCAGGTTGTGTGAACGCAATAGTATTAAATAGTAAAAACGTAACGGTAATTAATAATGATTTTTTCATAGTAATTTTGATTTATAAACGATACAAAACACTCAATCCAATATTTCGATATTTCCAATTTAATTCATCGGTTTCCATCAAATCTTGGTTGTAAGAAAGTTTGAATTTGACATAATATTCATGTTTCGCTGATATTAAACTTAAAAATGAAAATATTACGTTTTGCCTTGCAAAACAATCATCTCACGCAGATTTCGCAGATTCACGCAGATTTTTCATTAACAAAATTATTTTTTTGGTTGTTTGACAATTT